>CAYUBH010000070.1:0-1504 GCA_964442985.1 uncultured Gammaproteobacteria bacterium | reverse complement strand
ACACCACTTGAGTGTGGTAATCACTCATCGCTTTCACCGCTTTTTGTCCTTCTTTACCGGTGATACCCTGAATAAGAACATTTGTTTTGTCAGTCAATAAAATACCCATACTAACGACCTAAAGAATGAAGGTGATTTTTTAAAGCCTTACTAGCCTGATCTATTTTCTTACGAAAAACTGCCAACTGCTGGATATCTTCAAGTGAAGTTTGGTCAGTCAACGAAAGAAATTCTGTTAGCTCGCTATCTATTTTTTTACCAAACATTTTATTTAACAAACCTTTCTGCGTGGCCAGCACTTTTTCTTTCAATTGCGAGAATTCAGCGTAAGCCGCCTTAGCATATGATTGCGCCTCAGCTATTTTTCTTTTTTCTTGAGCCTGTTTTTTCTCTTGCTGACGAGCATCGTATTTTGCTACAGCCGTACGAAGTAGTGCGTCGTCCGGAAAAGCGTCAGCTAGACGTTTCACCAAGTGCCCGCGAACAATTTCTCCAGTTTGGCCATGCAATTTTTGGATAATATTAGACAGATCTTCTTTAGACTGGAGTTTGCCCTGAAACCACTGACCCAAATCAGTTGTTGGTTTGAAATCAGATGGCGCATATTTTTTTCCAGGCTCTGGAGTAACAATAGACACAGCTAAATCTTCAGCTGGCACGTCGGGTAAACGAGCGCCGCGCACACCAATAATTGCTCGGCGGTCTTGGAGCAAATCAAGCACCGAGGCCACTCCGCTCCCCGCCCCTGATGTTGGCAAAGTTATTTTATTCACATCACCATCCTGTAGCGCATCGATTGTCTGCAAAAGCATATCTCGGAAATGACCAGGCTGGTAGACATGTTCGGAGATAAAAGCCGGATCAGCCAAATGACGATCCTGCTCGCGCTTCATACCATCATAATTAACCTGATCATTTTTAAGTGTTGCGAAAGACAAGCCAAAACCGGAATCACGGTGCAATTGCTTTCGAGAAGCCCCTTGAACAACTAGTTCAACCCGACTTGTTCCATCAAGCCCAGAAACAAAGGCTGTATGAAGCACTGATAACGTATCGCCTTCGCGCACCACCGCCGCAGCCGGCTCTCTGCGCCCACCATCACCAACCAAGTTTCGTGTAACTTCAAAAACATACGTGCCGGCAGGTTTTTCACCAACAAATTTCTGAAAATTACCGCCGTCTCCTCGTCTTGAATATTCTATCCCCTGCCAGGTGGATGGCGAGATATCCTCTTTGGTGTCAACAACACTGTCTTTCTTTTCAGGCAAGACAATTTCTTTTTTTGCTTGAAACTCTTCATGAGCTTCGGAGGTAGTATGTTCTCTAGGCATAGGCTAAACGATTAAACGCGCTAAAATACCAGCAGTATCACTCATTGATGTTTCTTTACCAAAGAAATGCATTACCAGTCCGTTCCGTTCCGCACACGATTTCATCAGTTGCATCCCTTCTTCTTCAAACGGCCCGGCCCGACGAATCACAATGGGATACTTTGGCTTAATTT
>CAYUBH010000069.1:0-1599 GCA_964442985.1 uncultured Gammaproteobacteria bacterium | reverse complement strand
TCTTCTTCAAACGGCCCGGCCCGACGAATCACAATGGGATACTTTGGCTTAATTTCATCAAGTGCATCCACAATGCCGTGAAACGTCTCAGCAATATTGGTAAAATTTGCCACTCCACCAGCAATCCACAGACCTCGAAGCCCTGGCTTTGATAAAACAATTTTAGCCAACTCGCGCACCTTTTCGCGCGGTGGATTACCCGAATATTCTGTATAATTTGCTGGCTTGAGACCGGCCTTAATAAGCGCATCCATGTTAGCAATGCTCGCCCCACCGCCAGAAAACAAAATAGCAATATCTCCATCCATTTCGATATATTTACCAGCTGTCCCGCGATAGTAGCCTTCGCCTTCATCAATTTTTTTGACCTGAATTTCACGTTCTGTTGGTAGTCGCCCCATCATGGTGCGCGGTTCCAATTGTCCCCACTCTTCATGGCGATAAAAAGCATCATCATCAAGACCGATTTTAGCATCCGCTGCCACATACCGACCATCAGCGGTGACCACCAACGGATTAATTTCAATTTGACGAGTATCTTCGGTCAAAAAACAATTCCAGATTTTTTGAAAAACATCACTCTCTGGTAACAACGGACTTTTTAGCTCAGGCACCCGAACATCAAGTGGCACTCGAATAATTTTTTCGGTCGACACTTCTTCAATATCCATACCACCCTCAGCAGAGTATAGTAGTAGTGGTTGTTGTGAGGTAGTATCGTACACGATCGAAACATATTCTTCTCGATCGATAGTTATTTTTTCTTCAATTAACACTGAAGCAACATACTGACCACGAATTGTAGTGGTAAACAACTGATTGCAGGCTCGCACCACCTCTTCAACTGAAGAACAAAAAACAATACCATTGTTTTTCCCGCGCTTACCAGATAGCACCTGGGCTTTGACCACCACCTGAAGAGCGCCGAGCGAACCATACAAAGAAACGACGTCATCGCCACGGCGAACAACTACCCCTTTAGGGATAGTAATACCATGTTTTTGAAGCACTTGTTTACCTTCAAATTCGTATATGTTCATATTCTTAAAAATTCAAACGAAATTCTACACCATGCTTGGCAAACCCAAATGATTCATACCATGAATGAAGCTCGTCTTTGCCATAACGACTCGTGCACAAGAGTTTGTAGCAAGCCTCCGCGCGAGCTTCGGCAATCGCTTCCTCCACTAATTTACGCCCAATCCCTTTTTTACGAGATGATTCTACCACAAACAAATCTTCCAAAAGCCCGAACGGTTCTTTGTGCAAATCATTATGTAAAATATACAAAAAAACCCGACCAACTACCTGGCCTTTTTCTTTGGCTTCAAATCGCACCCCGCGAGCTTTGGCTACTACTTTTTTTTCAATGTTCATACAAGTACTTTCTTAAATAGCTCACCTAATCGTTCTTTGCTAAGCCCGCCACCATCACGTTCAAATGGGTGCCCAATAACAGTGTAGCGACCAGTCAGCTTTTCGGCATCTCGCACCGCCACCCCCCATTTTTTCTCTTCATAAAAACGTCGTTCTTTGGGGCCGAGGTCGGCTGTATTATAGACAACCATATCAATCGGTCGCGGAACATAGCGCTGGAGC
>CAYUBH010000068.1:0-1765 GCA_964442985.1 uncultured Gammaproteobacteria bacterium | reverse complement strand
TTATTTTCAGCCGATGAGATGACGGCGATGCGCTTGGCGAGCATTCATAACTTGCGCTTCATGCTTAAACTCATGGAAGAAACGCGCGCAGCGATCAAAAACGATACTTTTAGCGAATTAAAAGCTCGCTATATCCCCGCCAACTAAGGTATGTTCAAACTTCATCTTGTCATCGTTGGAAAACTTAAAGATGACTATTGGAAATCAGCTGAAGCTGAATATCTTAAACGTCTTCAACCGTTTGCGACGATTGTACTCCATGAACTCAAAGAAGAATCCTTTACCGAAAAAGATCCGGCTGATTTTATTAAAGAAAAAGAGGCTAAAAAAATTCTGGAGACGCTCCAAAAAATTAATCCATCCTATACTATTATTCTCGAAGAAAGAGGGGCTTCTTATTCTTCACCAGAATTCGCCAAAAAACTTCAAGGCTGGATTGAAGCTCACAATACTCTTGCTATTGTTATCGGTGGCCCACTCGGTCTTCATGAATCAGTTCGCGCCACTGCCAACACTGTCTTATCATTATCCCCTCTCACCTTTACACATCAGATGACGCGGGTTATTTTGCTCGAGCAACTCTACCGTGCCATGATGATTACCTCCGGACGACGTTATCATTATTAAAGTCTCTACGAAGTAGTTTCATCTGCCGGAATTACTTCGCGGGAACTTCAAATAAAGTACACATACCACCGGAGGTCGGCCATGGAAGGCTTTGAGACGTACATCGTTACTACCCCCACCTATGAAAGCGACGTGGTGACGGTGCGGGACAATCGAGTGTACCGAACTTTTGTCCAGCTGGTGCCCGAACTTTTGCAGTCAGTGCAATTTGTGCTAGGCACCGGCCGACGACACCTCAATATTTTGGAATCGTTGGGCGTGTCCAAGCGAGCAGTTATTGTTGACAACGCTTTTGGCACCGATCGTCCCAGTCGGACAAGTGTCATGAGCGAAGCGCGCAAGCGACGCATCTGCTCCAAAATTGTCACCCTTCCACCGAAGACACTGCTCATCACTGATACCAATGTTTTGGCAGTAGCGAGCCACAACGACCCTCAGCCAACGAGTGTCTACCGGTTCACTATACGGTCGTCTGATGGTAATGGTGGTCATAGTGTCTTTTTTGAAGCCCTCATCGAAAACGGTCTGCCGGTTGGCGACCACTATCTCCAGGCTCAGGCGTGAAAGCGCCCCGGCCGCCCCCTGCCCCCGACCACCATATCGGGGGTGCACTATTTTTAAGCGCATTTACAAAGGGCGCGTAATCTATTACACTAGCTTTTGATATAATCATTTCTATGCAATCATCTACTGTTATTTCAGGTATTCAACCAACGGGTAATCTACATCTCGGCAACTATCTTGGTGCGGTTAAAAATTGGGTTTCTATCCAAAAAAGCGCCAAGTTTAAGCAGTTTGTCTTTATCGCCGACCTCCATGCTCTCACCGGCTCTCAGACAGCCGAAGAGCGCCGAGCGCAAATTCTCGTCACCGCTGCCGAACTGATTGCCGCTGGCGTTGACCCAGAAAAAACAACATTGTTTATCCAGTCGCACGTGGCCGAGCACACCGAGCTTGCTTGGGTTTTTAATACCCTCACCCCAGTAGCCGAGCTCAACCGCATGACTCAATATAAAGATAAAGCTGAACGCCAAGAAAAAAATGTGAACGCTGGCCTTCTCACTTACCCCATTCTCCAAGCAGCAGATATTCTTCTCTACAAAGCATGGCATGTACCAGTTGGCCAAGACCAGGTACA
>CAYUBH010000067.1:0-1792 GCA_964442985.1 uncultured Gammaproteobacteria bacterium | reverse complement strand
TATTTTTGATCATCTGATCGATAATTCTTTTTTGTTTAGCAATACTTTTTTCTTTGTCATGCACGGCAAAAGTCAACTCGCGAATTTCGAGCTCGGTCTGTGCAATTTTTTCTCCGGTAAGTTCGATATCAGTGGATAATTGCCCAACACGATTGTCTAAAATTGCAATCTGATTTTTAAGCGACACTGCTTCGGTTTGTTTTTGTTTAATGTTGGACTGATACTTAGCCATCGTTTCTTCAAGCTCTTTAATTTTAGTTTTACGCGCTTCAATTTCTTTGTTCAGCGCATCAATTTCTGCCTGATTACCCCCTACCCCGCTCGTTTGCGCCGACACCACAAAAACTCTTGTAGAAACAAGAGTGGTGACAACAAAAAAAAGTACCAGTAGGTGCCGCAGCGACATATACAGCTAGTATAGCATAAAAAAACGAGCTGGTCACAAAAACCAACTCGTTTTGAAAGATAGATTACTTAGCAAGAGCAATGTCCAGGCGACGAAGCGACTCTTCTTGACCAAGCACCTCAGCAATTTCATAAGGCCCCGGTGAATTTTGCTGACCAGAGAGTGATACCCGTAGCGGCCATAGCACACTCCCAACAGCATAGCCTTTGTCAGCGATAAACTTCGCCACCGCCTGCTCAATTCCAGCTTTTGTCCAATCGGACACGCCGGCGATAACCGCCCGCACCTCTGGCAAAATTCGCGCCACCTCTTCGGGCGTGCCTTTACGCCACACGAGCAATTCTTTAGCAAACTCTGGCTGTGTAAAGATAAAACTAAGTGCTGGAACAATTTCAGCCAAGGTAGTTACTCGTTCTTTTTCCAAACTAAGCGCCTTTTCGAGCCACGCGCGATACTCTTTATTAGCAAACGAATCTTGAGTAACTACTTTTGCTTCGAGAAGCCACGGCATGCATGCTTCGGCAAACGCTCCCGGCGACATCGCCTTGATATATTCTTTATTATACCAATCTAATTTTTCAACATTAAAGACAGCGCCGGCTTTACTAACCTTTTCCAAACTAAACGCCGAAGCCAGGCCGTCGAGCGAAAAAATTTCCCGTTCATCACCTGGGTTCCAACCCAAAAAAGCAACAAAATTCACGAGCGCTTCCGGCAGATAACCTTTTTTCTGGTAATCAGCTACAGCAACATCACCTTGGCGCTTACTGAGCTTAGTTTTATCTGGGTTCAGAAGAAGCGACAGATGCGCAAATTTCGGCATATCCCAACCAAACGCTTTATAGAGAGCAATATGCTTCGGCACCGAGCTGAGCCACTCTTCGCCACGAATCACATGGCTAATGTCCATAGCATGATCGTCAATCACTGACGCCAAATGATACGTTGGATAACCGTCAGATTTAAGTGCGACAAAATCTTCTTGTAAATCGTTTTTAAATGACACTGAACCCCGAATTAAATCTACCACTTCGGTGGTGCCAGTTTTTGGCATGACCAAACGAATGACATGACGCTCCCCTGCTGACACCCGACTCTTAGCATCAGCCAAAGAAATTGTAGCACACGCGCCATCATAGCCAGTTGGTTGTTTGTTTTTTTCTTGCAATTCACGAAGCTCGGTCAAGCGCTCACTGGTACAAAAACAATAATACGCTTTGCCTGTCTCCACTAATTCGAGCGCGTATTTTTTATATAACTCTAAACGTTCCGATTGAATATACGAGCCTTTGTCACCGATTTGAGAAATAGTGCCGTCAGCTTTCATCACTACACCTTCATCAGGAATAATCCCTGCCCAATACAGTGATTTTACAATATTACTGG
>CAYUBH010000066.1:0-1806 GCA_964442985.1 uncultured Gammaproteobacteria bacterium | reverse complement strand
GTTCGGAGTTTGTGGAAATGTTTGTGGGTGTTGGGGCGAGCCGTGTTCGTGATTTGTTTGCTAAAGCCAAAAAAGCTGCGCCAGCGATTATCTTTATTGATGAAATTGATGCGGTTGGTCGCCGTCGTGGCGCTGGCCTTGGTGGCGGGCATGATGAACGCGAACAAACGCTCAACCAGATTTTAGTGGAAATGGACGGCTTTGAGCCAAATCTCGGTGTTATTATTATGGCCGCTACGAATCGTCCAGACGTGCTTGATCCGGCACTTCTTCGCCCGGGTCGTTTTGATCGCCGGGTGACGGTTGATTTGCCAGATATTGCTGATCGCGAAGAGATTTTGACAGTGCACGCTAAAGGTAAAAAACTGGCTAAAGAAATTAGTATTCGTCGTTTGGCGGAGCGCACCCCTGGCTTTTCTGGCGCTGATTTAGCTAATTTGATGAACGAAGCAGCGATTTTGACAGTGCGTCGTGCAAAGAAAGAGATTGGTGAAATTGAAATTTTGGAAAGTGTTGAAAAAGTTCTTCTTGGTCCAGAACGCAAGAGCCGAGTGATGACCGATCGCGACAAGAAAATGACAGCGTATCATGAAGCAGGGCATACGATTGTTGGTTATTTACTACCAAATTGCGACCCAGTTCGTAAAGTTTCTATCATCTCTCGTGGGTCAGCTGGTGGCTATACCCTCAAGATGCCGTCGGAAGACAAGAATTATCACACCCTGGCACAATTCAAAGATGATTTGGCAATGTCGATGGGTGGCTATGTGGCTGAAAAAATGATTTTTGGCGACGATCAGCTTTCAACTGGTCCATCGAGTGATTTGCGCACAGCAACTAAGATCGCTCGAGCGATGGTGACGAGTTACGGCATGAGCACTACCCTTGGCCCACGCACTTTTGGGTCGCATGATGAGCCGATTTTCTTGGGCCGTGAAATGCACGAAGGCCGAGATTACAGTGATTCTACCGCTGACGAAATTGATCGAGAAATTAAGAAGTTGGTCAGCGAAGCTGAGGCTCGAGCCAAGAAAACGTTGCAAGATAACCGAGCAACTATGGATAAACTAGTGGCTGCTCTCATTGAAAAAGAAACGATTGAACAAGAAGAGATTGAAAAAATTATGGGTGTCCCACAAACAAAGAATGTAAGTGGCCCTGGAATTGAAATCGTTGGTTAAATAAAAATAAAATGTCCCTCACCATAGCGGTGGGGGATTTTTTTGGTTTGTTTAGTCAAAATGTGCTATACTAGTCGGTACTTAGTAACTATTTCTTCATGTATGTTGGAACCAACATATCGACAAGCGCTGACAAAAGCCTGGCAACTCGTCTGGCATACTAAAATTTTGTGGATTTTTGGTTTATTATCCGCCTTGGTGGGGCAATTTGGCCTACCTAATTTTGTGGGGCGGGTGCTCGCGATAGACGAGAACCGCTTATTGCATTTGTCAGATTGGTCACTCCTAGTTTCGTCCTATTTGTGGGAGCCGTTTATGAATGCTTGGTCGCTCTGGCTCTTGGTTGTACTTTTAGCTCTCGTGGTGTTGGTTGTTTTGGTATCGGTGGCAGCTGAGGGCGCGCTGATTGCGGCCAGTACCGGGGCTTTTTCACTTTTGGGGCGCGCTCCAACCACGTCTCGTTCGTGGCATAAAGGGGTGAAGCATTTTTGGCGCTTGTTTGGCATGAAGGTATTGGAACGATTCGTTTTAGCAGTTAATTTTTTGGCTGTCGGTTATTTATTAGTAGCCTTTAGTGGTAATAATTTGCTTGGTTGGGGCGTGTTTTATGTGAACGCTCTTATTT
>CAYUBH010000065.1:0-1997 GCA_964442985.1 uncultured Gammaproteobacteria bacterium | reverse complement strand
CCAAGATTAATTCCACCAAAGGAAACACTACTCAAAGCTTGAGCAAGCGAGCTGTCACCGTTGTCGTTTTTGACGCGCTTCAACACATCCAATTTTTCGTCGGTCAACTCAAATTTTTCACCGGTATACACAAATGAATAGTTGTAATATGGAGCCATGATAGCCATTTTACTATCGGCCATGCCAGCGTTTTCTATAGCCAGCGTCGGCACAGGAGCACCACCGCCACCACCAACTCGCGCTGACACAGTTTCAGGGGTACCAAGCATTGGAGCGGCAGCGTCACCACCAGTGCTGCCGAGTGTTCCAAAGGCATTATTGTCCAAGCGAGCAACGGCTGTACTACCAAAGTGAAGCGTATTTTTTGTAGCACCTTGTTTGGTGACCACGGTTACAACAAGTACCAGTGCCAGGGCTGAACCAGCCAAAGCAAACATAGTTTTTTGAGACATAAGGCGAGTAAAGAAAGAATGATGAGTCTCTGCCGTGTCACCAAGCGGTCGAGCGAGAAGCTCAGCTTTGAGCCGACGAGCAAATACTTCATCAGGTTGAATTAACGGACGACTGCTTAGCATTGTGGTTAACAATTTTTTGAGGGCTGGCTCATGCTCACGTAGTGTCCCATCAATAGCGTAGAGCTCGTCGAGCAGTGTATCAAGTGGTGTTTTCATATAAGGAGCTTAACTAAATAAGGTGTTGGAGAGGAGAATGGCGAGGAGTGCCGGTGGCATGGTTTCACGGAGCTTACTTATTGTTCGACCAAACATCATCTTGCAGCTCGCTTCACTTTTTCCAAGAATTTCAGCTATTTCTGCAAAACTTTTTTCCTGCCAGAGACGAAGGGTAATAATTTCTCGCTGTTCAGCGGAAAGTGTTTTTAGATATGTTTGGACATCTTCGAGTAGTGTTTTATGATGCGTGTCGCGGAGCACATCGTCGCCACCAGCCAGATCCCAAGCGTCTTCCACATCTTGCATTGGCTTCACGGCGCGAAAATGATCAAACACGGCATTACGCGCGATGCGATAGAGCCAGGCGGAAAAAGTGCCTTTGTCTGGCGAATAGGACGTGAGATTGTCATAGGCTTTTATAAACGCCAAACTCGTCACATCTTCGGCAGTTTCTTTGTGGTGTGTTTTGTAGTAGATAAATGTATAGATAGCTTTAAGGTAGGCTTCATAGAGCACACCAAAGGCCTGTTTATCGCCTTTTTGGGCAGCTGCCACCAAGGCTTGTTCATCGGTTGTATGCATACTTAGGTGAGATAGAAACGTTCTTCTCTATAATGTACTACGTCTGGACGGGGCAAAAAGTAACACAGCTCTATGGTAGCATGCTCAGCCTGAATACAACAATTAAAAAATCCGGCACCACCGTGATGGCCGGATATTTTGTCCCCGGTAGACGCAAATGAGCATTGTGTACACCGGTGACGAGACGGGCGGGTTTGCCTTCAAACAGCTGCAATCGCAGACCGTCCGTCAGTAGTATTTAGAACACGGCGTGGTTAGCCGTTGCGATTGGCCCACATGTGGCGACCATTCCGGCTGAGCAGTGTTTGCACTCCCCACTTAGAAGCCTCGGCTTCATGAGCTCGCTTGAGCATCACATATTCCGAGTCTCCCCGGCTATTTGGCCGCTTGATGACCGCATTCTCTCGACGAGCAAATTCGACAACTTCTTCGGGTGAGGGCACCTCTTCGGAGAGGACCACCACCACAATGACGCTTGCCAGAACTTCTGTACCGAGATTTCGCATGCAGGCCTCCAGCCTGGGTGTGAGGTGAAAAAACTACTTGAGAAGCATTATAGAAAAAAGAAACACTGATGGCAATAGTTTTTGGGTGAGTTGTACACAGAAGCCAGCGCCCGATTGACAGAACAACGTTATTTAGTATAATGTCCACACAATCTTTCGTGTACTGCGGGCGTCATATAACGGCTATTATCCCAGTTTTCCAAACTGGTGACACGGGTTCGACTCCCGTCGCCCGCTC
>CAYUBH010000064.1:0-2077 GCA_964442985.1 uncultured Gammaproteobacteria bacterium | reverse complement strand
TTTCGCAGTTTTATTTTGCTCCTTGAAATTGTCGGCGGGGTGTTTATTACCATTGAGCTTCTACTGATGTTCGCCGTCTTTTTGGTAATTAGGCATCGTTCGCGCCAACCTCAGCCATTCAAAAAAACCCGCCCGCCACTTGTTCGACAAAGAGCTCCTGCCCGGAAATAAAAAATCCCCCAACTAGCGTTAGGGGATTTTTGACTCGTTAGACAGTGCCTTCAGGGGCGTCTGCTTGGTCTTCGGCTTCGTCGGCTGGGCCGGCGACCGATTTTGGGTTGGGGGAGTACAGAGGATTTTTAATCTTCCAACGATCCACAAACTGGCCAATTCCTCGTTTTGCAAGCTTATTGCGAACGGTGGTATGGCGCTGGGACCATTTGACCAAACTCTCAAAATTGAGCTTGTAGCGACCGGATACGACCACGTAGGTCACTTCCTGGCCGGCAATCGCTCGACGAATCGTCTGGTTGTTGACCCCAAAGAGGCGAGCGGCTTCCGAGACGGAAACACGGATCATTTCTTTGGAATCTGGTTTTAGAGGGGTATTTTCCATAGATTTGTCTACAATAGACTACACAAATATAGCACAAACCAGCCTTTTTGTCAAGCCCCACCGCCAAAACTGCCATTTATTTTGTATACACTAGTCTATACAAATAGCCAAGGATAGGGGAGGGGGTGTTGGGACGCCGGCCGTAAATAGCCCGGATATGCCCAGTTTGTTTGACCAAGACCCCTTTTTATGGTACAATCGTCTGCGTCTTTACTGATAGTTTTGACCCCCAAAAAGACCCCAACTGTAACATTTTAACTCCTCTGCCGTCTTCTATAATGCTAGAGAAACTTGCCGACAAATTGCTTCTGTATCAGGTCCTAACAAAACATGACCCAGAAGCCTACGCCAAGCTCTATGACGCTTATGCTAAACAGATCTACCGATTTGTTTATTTTAAAGTTTCGTCGCACGAAGAAGCCGAAGACATCACCTCAGAAGTCTTCCTCAAAGCGTGGCACTACATCCAAGAAAAAAAAGAAATCAAGAGCTTTAGCGGTCTCTTATACCGCATTGCCCGAAACAGCATCATTGATCTATACCGCGCTCGCGCCTCAAAAGGCGAAGTGCTGATGGATGAAGAGTTTGAAATCGGAGATGGCGGCAAATGGTATGCCAACCTCAACACTAAAGTTGAAGCGCACCGTGTCGTCGAAGCTCTCAAAAAATTGAAACATGAATATCGTGAAGTCATTACTCTACGATATATCGATGAGTTAGAAATGAGTGAAATTGCTGAAATCACTGGAAAAAATAATCTCGCGCTCCGCGTTACGCTCCATCGAGCGCTCGCGAAGCTCAAAACAATGCTTGAAAAATAACGAGACTATGAGTCGAAACATCATTCGACAACTCAAAGCACTTAAACACGAGACCGTTAATCCTCGTGAAGCTTGGTTACAAAGTAACCGAGCTGTTTTGCTGTCTCAAATCAAAAACACCCTGCCAACCGAAGAAACCCATGAAGCTCGCTTAGAAAAGCTCTGGAGTGGTATGGCTATCTTCCTGCCTCGCCAAATGGTCTACTCGGTTATCCGCCCGATCGCTGTCCTCGTTATCGTTTCCTTGGTTGCTTCGTCCACCTATTCCGGCACAGTCAAAGCTTCCTACGAATCAGTTCCTGGCGATTGGCTCTACCCAGCGAAGCGTTTATCCGAAAAGACGCAGGGCGCAGTTATCTCGCTCTTGGGCGACACCAATACAGAAACAAAATTCCACGTCACTCTCGCTCAACGTCGCGCTGAAGAAGTTAGTCAAATTATCAAAAACGATGCTCCAAACAAAGCTACCCAAGTCTCCGCAGCGGTAGCCGAGCTCAAGAATGAATTAGCAACTATTACTGATAAACTCGAAGGTGACACTGGTGTGCAAGCTGTCGTAGCCAAAGATGTTCGCCAAGACACTGAAGCGATTACCCAAGCTCTCCAAACTGTAAAAAATGAATTACTCCTCAGTAATGGCGGTTCCGAAGGTGCACATCTGGCCAAAGAAGTCGCTGAGACTAAAGATCTTGCCAAAGGC
>CAYUBH010000063.1:0-2165 GCA_964442985.1 uncultured Gammaproteobacteria bacterium | reverse complement strand
TACTCAATTATATACGTGTCTTATTCATCCGGAAAAATGGAGTGGGGAGAAAAAAGCTATTGCCCACACTGTTTTTCCAGTTATGATGTATTAATATGGCCGTCGTTACCGTGTATTCCACCCCAACCTGCCCTTGGTGTCACAAGACCAAAGATTTTTTGACCGAAAAAGGCGTCGCCTTCACTGATGTAGATGTGAGCACCAATGAAGCTAAAGCTAATGAGATGGTAGAAAAATCTGGCCAGATGGGTGTGCCAGTCATTGATATTGATGGGGAGATTATTGTGGGATTTAATAAAGAAAGATTAACTGAAGTTTTGCACCTTTCCTAAGTATGAACGAAATTGTTTTTGATATTGAAACCCAGAATACCTTTGCTGATGTTGATAACGATTTTACCAAACTCAAAATCTCATGTGTCTCCATTTATCAGTATGCGACTGACACCTATACGAGTTTTGAAGAACATGAACTCGGCAAACTCTGGCCTATTTTGGAAAAAGCTGATCGCCTCATTGGTTATAACATTGAACACTTTGACTTGCCGGTGATGAACAACTATTATCCTGGTGATCTGCTTCAGTTCCATTACTTGGATATTATGAAATCGGTCAAAGAAAGTTTGGGGATTCGCCTCAAGCTCGATAGTATTGCCAAAGCCACTTTGGACAACGTGCAGAAAAGCGCCGAGGGTTTGCAAGCAATTCGCTGGTGGAAAGAGGGAAAAATCAAAGAGATTAAGGAATACTGTGAGCAAGATGTCCGGGTCACCAAAGAAATTTACGATTTTGGCAAACAAAACCATCAATTATTCTACAGCTCACTCACTGGGGAGATTCTACCGTTCCGTGTGGACTTTAGTTATCCAGCTGAGGTGGCGGCGACAGTTAAGAAAAGTATTAATTTGACCTTGCCTTTTTAATATGGCACGACAAAAAACCATTTATTTAGATAATGCCGCTACCACACCGCTTGATGCGAGCGTGCTTAAGGCCATGTCGCCGTATTTTGGCACGCACTATGGCAATCCATCGGCGTTGTATAAAGAAGCGTTGGTGGCCAGTAAGGCTCTTCGTGAAGCGAGGCAATCTATTGCTGACTGTCTTCGGGCGCAACCAGACACGATTGTCTTCACTAGTGGTGGCACTGAAGCGGATAATTTGGCCATTCTTGGGGTGGCGCGAGCTAATAAGAAGAAGGGGAAGCATATTATAGTGACCGCTGTAGAGCATCACGCTGTACTACATTCGGCTGAGGCGCTGACCAAAGAAGGGTTTGAAGTGACGGTGGTGCCGGTTGATGCTGTGGGGAGTGTTCGTGCTGAGGAGGTGCTCCAGGCGATTCGCCCTGATACTATTTTAGTATCGGTGATGTATGCCAACAATGAAATTGGCACGATTTTCCCACTGGCTGATATCGGACGGGGGATTGTACGCTATCGCAAAGAAAAGAAAACAAGTCTGCCGCTTTTCCATACTGATGCTGCACAAGCTCCTCAGTATTTGGAATTGGATGTAGAAAAACTGCATGTTGACCTCATGACGGTAAATGGTGGGAAAATCTATGGGCCAAAAGGCACTGGGTTTCTGTATGTTCGTCGAGGGGTAGCTTTAACTCCGCTCATGTATGGTGGGAGCCAAGAGCGGGGAGTGCGGGCTGGAACCGAGAATATTCCAGGTGTGGTGGGGCTCTCTGTCGCGCTCGAGCTCGCTTTGAAACAAAGAGCAAAAGAAACAAAAAGATTGTTGCAACTCACAGCGTATTTCTGGAAAACCCTGAGTAAAAAAGTGCCGGGTGTCGTGATGAATGGCCCGAGTGTAGGGGAGAGTCGTCTGCCAAACAACCTTAATGTTATTTTCCCCGGAGTTGATGGTGAGGCGCTGGTAATTTATCTCGACAGCCTTGGGGTGGCTTGTTCCACCGGATCAGCTTGCACTGCAGTATCGCGTGAGCCGTCGCACGTACTCAAAGCGATTGGGCGAAGTGAAGGGGAGATACTCTCAAGTGTGCGCTTTTCACTTGGCCGGGCGACCACCAAGTCAATGATTGACGCGACGGTCGTGGCCATTACCAAAGCCCTAACATTAGTTACAAAATAATCAAGTATACCAAGAGTGCCACCAGGCGCTCTTTGTTTGCCTTTTGGAGACGTTTTTGCTACCATA
>CAYUBH010000062.1:0-2200 GCA_964442985.1 uncultured Gammaproteobacteria bacterium | reverse complement strand
TTGAGCATGGTGAAGTTTTTGTCACCGATGATGGCGACGAAACTGATCAAGATATCGGTAACTACGAACGTTTTCTCAACCGAGACATTAATTCGCCTAACTACATGACCACCGGCCGGGTGTATTTGAGCGTGATTGAACAAGAACGAAGCATGTACTACAAAGGTAAGTGTGTAGAAGTAGTACCGCATATTCCAATGGAAGTGGTCAGCCGCATTAAACGAGCGGCCAAAGCTGATAAAGCCGAAGTGATGATTGTGGAAGTTGGTGGCACGGTGGGGGAGTACCAAAATATTTTGTTTTTGGAAGCGGCGCGCATGATGAAGCTCGATACGCCAGACGACGTAGCGTTTGCGCTGGTGAGCTATATGCCGGTGCCAGGGCATTTGGGCGAGATGAAAACCAAGCCGACACAATACGCTTCGCACACACTCAATTCGAGCGGTATCCAAGCGGATTTTATCGTGGCGCGTGGGCCCGAAGAGCTCGATGCTCCACGTCGTGAAAAATTAGCCCTCTTCTGCGGTCTTCGTTCTGAGGATAGTATTATTTCAGCGCCTGATGTGCCAAGTATTTACGATATTCCAGCGTTATTTGAACGACAAGGGTTTAGCCAGAAAATTGGCCAGCGCCTGAAGCTGAAATTCTCTGGCAAAATTGATCCAGCTTGGCAGGTGTTTGCTAAGAGTTTTAAAACTGCCGATAAGCCAGTCAAAATTGCTGTCATTGGTAAATATTTTGGCACTGGTAATTATACTTTGTCCGACTCGTATCATTCGGTGATTGAGGCAATTAAGCATGCCGCTTGGTCAAAAGGCGCCAAGCCGGAGCTCACCTGGATAGATTCCGAGGCGTATGAAAAGAATCCTAAAAAAGTGAGTGAGCTGTCCAAGTTTCATGCGGTGATTGTACCAGGTGGGTTTGGAACTCGTGGCATCGAAGGAATTATTCGGGCTATTCGGTTTGCTCGTGAAAAAAATATTCCCTATTTAGGTCTGTGTTATGGTATGCAGTTGGCCACTGTTGAATTTGCGCGGAATGTGGTCGGCGCTACCAAAGCGCACACCGTTGAGGTAGATAAACAAACACCTGATCCGATTATTCATATTAATCCCAAGCAGGCCAAGAATGTAAAAAATCATAAATACGGTGGCACTATGCGTCTCGGGTCATATCAATGTGATTTGCGTCCGGGGAGCAAGGCTCTCAAAGCGTATGGCGAGTCGATTATCCACGAGCGTCATCGTCATCGTTATGAATTTAATAACGACTACCGCGAAGCGCTAGAAAAAAATGGCATGCAGATTGTCGGGGTCAATCCCGAAACTGATTTGGTAGAAATTGTTGAGTTGAAAGATCATCCGTATTTTATCGGGGTACAGTTTCATCCAGAATTTAAATCCCGTCCGCTTCGTCCGCATCCGCTCTTTGTTGGATTGGTGCAGGCAGCGTTGAAACGAAAGGTATAATATACAATACAAAAAAACAGCCTTACCACAGGCTGTTTTTTATCGTCCCATGAAACGAGCCAGGACGTTGATAGTTTTGAGGGCGATAGAGAGGTCAATCAGCGGACCGCGGTGTTTGACGTAATAGAGATCGTACTGCAGTTTGAGCAAGTTTTCTGACAAGGTGCCATAATAGGAGTGTTGTACCTGTGCCCAGCCGGTGAGGCCTGGTTTAATCAGGTGGCGAAGGGCGTAGAAGGGCATCTCTTTGGTCAATTCTTCTACAAATTCTGGGCGCTCGGGGCGCGGGCCAATGAGCCCCATTTCGCCACGCAGGATGTTCCAAAATTGTGGGATTTCGTCGATGCGAGTACGGCGGAGCAGGGTGCCGATAGCGGTGACGCGACTGTCGCCAACTTTGGCAAATTCTGGGCCAGAGACTTCGGCGCTGCCGTCGGAGCTGAGTGCTTGCATAGTGCGGTATTTAACGATGGTGAATTTCTGACCACCGCGACCAATGCGCACTTGGCGGAAAAGAATTGGACCACGAGAACTCACTTTGATAGCCAGAGCGACCAGTGGGAAGGTAATAATAAAGAAAGCACCCATGAGGATAGCGGAAGCGTAGTCGAGGAAAATACGGAGACGGTCGTACATCTTTTTTTGTTGTTCGCGCAAATTGGTGATAAACCAACTTTCGGAAAAAATAAAGGAAGGAACGCGCCCAAAAATTTGCTCGTAAAAATCACTGA
>CAYUBH010000061.1:0-2407 GCA_964442985.1 uncultured Gammaproteobacteria bacterium | reverse complement strand
GGGTTGGAACTTTGCATGAAGTGTCGCACCCTTTTTCAGCCTCAGTTTTTTGGGTTGCCGCTGGATTTTTTTTCTCTGGAGCTTCGGCGCGCGCCTCAGCACTGCCCAAAAGTGCCGCTGACAGCATAAACGCTTTACCAAATTCTCGTAATCCCATACTAAAAAATTAAGAATAGTATAAAAATAGTATAGTACACTGCTATGGTGGTGGCAATAAATAAAAATACCCACTTTTAGTGGATATTTTTATTTGTAGTCCCAACGGGGATCGAACCCGTATTTTCGCCTTGAAAGGGCAATGTCCTAACCATTAGACGATGAGACCGTGTATTACGAACAGCCTCAGTATACCTAGTTTTCCCCATGAAGTCAATATGGCTTGTGGTGGCGGTCAATATGGTCGCCTGAGAGATGGTTTTTGCCAATAATCTCCGCATACAGTTGGGCCGAGGCGCGCGCGCGTCGATTCTGGGTTGTGTAATCAACTTCCACCAATCCAAAGCGTGTATAAAAGCCTTAATCCCATTCAAAATTATCAATCAGCGACCAGTGCAGGTATCCCTTAACATCCGCCCCTTCTTCACCCGCCTGATGCACGTATTTGAGTATCTGCACGATAAACCATGACCGTTTTTGGTCGGTTGCGTCAGCTAAACCGTTTTCAGTAATGTAAATCGGCTTACCATATTTCTTGAGGTCGGTGAGTACGTGGTAAATTCCTTCGGGGTGGAGTTCCCAGCCTAAGTCAGAGGTGTGGTGATTGTCGTTTTTGATTCCCCAGAAATGGATTTTGTTCCGGAAATAGTAATTGAGCCCGATATAATCTTGGTGTTCACGAATCTGGTTGAGGAAATAATCGTTCCACCACCAGTGAACAACTTTGGTGATCAGGCGATTAATACCAAGATTACGGTGTGGTTCAAAATAAATATTATTTTTGGCAATACCTACTTGGGCAGTTGGTTGTATCGCGCGAATGGCGGTGTAGGCCAAATTGTGGCCAGCGATAAGATTGTGAATACAGCGCCAATACAGCCAAGGATTTTTCTTTTGTGGTGGCCACACTCCTACTAAATACGAATTGCTCGCATAGATTTCTGGCTCATTGAGGGTTACCCAAAACGTCACATCGTCTTTGAGAAAAGCGACCACGTGTTCGGCGTAGCGGGTAAAGAGTTGGGCAGTGCGACGATTGGTCCAGCCGCCTTGGTCGCGTAGCCAGGTGGGGATAGTCCAGTGCCACAAAGTGACAAGTGGTTCAATATTGAGGGCGCGCAAATGGTGAATCATGGTTTGGTAGTGGCGCAGGGCGTCTTCGGAAAATGCGCCTTCAGTCGGTTCAATACGCGACCACTCCAAAGAAATACGCAGAGCATTGTGCCCCATATCTTTGGCCAGCTGGTAATCGTCTTTGAACAGATGAAAATGATTCGCTGCTTGGCGTGACAAAAAATTATCCAACCCGTATTTGTGCAGGTGGCCTTTTTTCTTGAGTTCATTAATGCGCTTTTCCGACGTTTCCCATTCGGTCCAGTCGTTTACATTATTACCCTCGACCTGATGCGAAGAAATAGACGATCCCCACAAAAAATCTTTGGGAAAATGAAGAGCGTCTTTGTTGGTAGAGTTATTCATAGTACAGATAGTATATAGGGTATCGGCAAAAAACAAAACAACCCCAGAATGAGGTTGTTTTGACAGTACCGCAGATGTTGACGGGCGATCCTGTCCTCTGCGGTGGCAGACAGGCTTGCGTGTGACCCTCGGCGCTAGATGCCGAAGTACTTTTGGAAGAAGTGTGGCGGATACACCGCGGTTGGCGGATGGTGTCCACTCTTCAAGAGAAGGAGTACTGGCCGGTTGTGCTCGGCGAACGGCTGGTTGAGCAAAAACTGGAATTGCGCCGCACCCTGACCGAGATAGGTCTCAACAACAACGTGGTACAGTTTGTCATCGGCCTCGGTCGACTCAACACATCCGTAGTAGTCAAAGCCTTCTATTCCAAGACGGTTGAGCTTGAATCCGATGAGCACAGTAAACGGTCGGTCCCAGACAAGGTTGAACTGCTTCATTGCATTCGCCTTGCCTTCGTAGTCATAGATGACCACCTGCTGGGGAGCGCTCTTCACGAACTGACTCATGAAACCGAACTTCTTGTGCAGCTCGCTCAAGAGGAAAAGAATCGTGCCAGCTGCTACCGCGAAGAACGCCAGAACAAGTGTGTAGTACAGGTATGCCATGAAGCACCTCGGGGGTTGTGGTTGTACGGGAGTGTACAACAACGTGAAAGTATATCACAAAATAGGCCTTTTGTCAAGGTTTTGAGGGGTATTTTGGCTAGGTTTAGGCGATAATCGAGAAGCCTTCTTTGGCGAGTTGTGTCAGATTTTTTTCAATCAGAGCAAGA
>CAYUBH010000060.1:0-3021 GCA_964442985.1 uncultured Gammaproteobacteria bacterium | reverse complement strand
TTGATTCTACCAGCGCCTCTTCAGAAAAACGAGCAATACAAGCCTCTTTAAACGCTGCAATAATTTGATCTTTGGTGTGAATACCAAACGATAATTGAGTCTGATTTGGCAACGACCCACCAACGACTATCGGCAAAACATAGAGAGTGTTTGCTCCTAACGTTTTTAAGCCATCCACCAGTGCTGTTTCTATTTTTTTAGGAAGCGGAGTAGCTCGAATAGAGGCTTCGATTGTTTGAGCAATTTTTGACCAAACTGGCTGACTGCGCCCCAAGCCTCGAAGCAGTGATTTTATTTGTGCTCCAAGCTTAGTTTCAGACAAATACGCCGTATACGCCTCAGTAGTAATGGTTATAGTTTTAGCTGTTTGAACAACTGAAGAAGTCGGAAGCGAACGCACCAAAAAAGCCCCAGACCCAATTTCTTGAGCTGTAGCACCATCATTTTCGGTCTGTGTTCTGACAAGCACCATATCTCCTTAGTATAGCACAATCTAGGCAATGAGGTGTAACAAATCCTGTTCATTCAAGACTGGCACACCAAGCTGTTCGGCTTTAGCGAGCTTACTCCCCGCTTCAGCCCCAGCAATCACCCCGCTCGTTTTAGCGCTCACTGATTCACTCACTGTCGCCCCCAAAGCTTTGAGTTTTGCCTTGGCTTCGTCTCGGCTCATCGTGGCGAGCGTTCCAGTCAACACATAGGTGCGACCGCTGAGCGGGCCATTGGTCGATTTCTTGGCCACCGGTTGAATAACGACACCATTATGTAATAATTTTTTAATATATGCCTGGTTATCAGCGTCTTTAAAATAATCAACCAACGACTGGGCTACTTTTTCACCCACTCCTGACACCAAAAAGAGATCTTCAAGCGAAGCCTGAGACAATGCTTCGAGCGTTTTGAAATGCTCAGCCAAATCTTCGGCTGTTTCTTCGCCCACATGTTTGATACCGAGCGCATTTATAAACCGTGCCAAAGTAATTGATCGAGAAGCCGCAATTGCCTCTACCAAATTCGTTGCTGATTTTTTTCCAAACCGTTCCAAGGCAGCAAGATCACCAACTGTAAGCGTAAACAAATCAGCAGCATCTTTAATAAGACCTTCGCTCACCAATTGCTCCACAATCTTCTCACCCAAGTGATCGATATCAAAACATTTCTTACTGGCAAAATAAATAATATGAATGAGCTCTTGCGCAAAACAATTTGGATTCAAACAATAAATTGCCACGCCGGCTTCATCTTTTTTACCAACTTCCCCGCCACACAGCGGACATTTAGTTGGCTTTTTAGTTTTTTTCTCCGTACCAGTGCGCATTTTTTCAAGCACTCGCACCACTTTAGGAATAATATCGCCAGCTTTTTCCACCACCACTGTATCACCCACTCGTACATCAAGCCGTTCAATTTCATCAAAATTGTGAAGCGTAGCATGCGTCACGGTAGTGCCGGCTAATTTCACCGGTTTCATCAGCGCCACCGGAGTGAGAGCGCCGGTGCGCCCAATTTGCCAATAGATATCTTCGACCACTGTTGTTCCCTGCTCAGCTGGGAATTTAAAAGCAATCGCCCAACGTGGCGCCTTGCCGGTAAACCCAAGAGCGGTCTGATATTTTTTCTGATTTACTTTAATCACCACGCCATCAATCCAAAATTCTTGTGTGGTTTTTTTTGTTTCCCACTCACGATAAAACTTCATGATGTCAGAAATAGTCCGACACACTCGCCAATGCGGATCAGTTTTAAAACCAAGCTCTTTGAGACGAAGTAGTTCTTCTTCTTGTGTCGCCGGGACATTATCACTCGAAATATCATATACCGTGAGCGATAGTTTTCTGTCAGCCACCACCTGCGGATCGAGCTGACGAATCGTACCAGCGGCAGCATTCCGCGGGTTAGCAAACAATGCCTCGCCCTGAATCTCGCGGAGATCGTTAATTTTGGAAAGCATGGTGCTCGACAGCCAAGCTTCACCTTCCACAATAATATCCACTGGCTCTTTGAGCTTGAGTGGCAATGTCTGGATAGTGCGGATATTTTGAGTCACATTCTCTCCCACCTTGCCATCGCCTCGAGTGGCCGCTGTCACCAAAAGACCGTCTTCGTAGGTCAAAACCATATGAAGACCGTCAATTTTAAGCTCACAGACATAACTCAAATCATCAGGCCGACTACCAAGCTCTTTGGCCAGCATTTTGGAAATACGCACTTCCCAGTCGCTAATATCTTGCTCGCTAAAAGCATCGTTAAATGACCACTGCGGAACCTGGTGGGTAACTTTCACAAAACCATCGAGCGGCCGGCCGGCCACCCGCTGGGTTGGTGAATCAGGCGTGACGAGCTCGGGATGTTCAGCCTCAATCTGTTTCAGCTCACTCGTGAGACCATCGTACATCGCATCAGTCACTTCTGGGTCATTGAGCACATGATAGCGATAGCGCAAATCGTCAATCTGGGCACGAAGTCGCTCTACTTTTTGTTGGATATCTTTAGATGACATAACAACCAATTCTTATACGAAAACCCCCCCATACCAGGATACTATAGCCGAGCCAAAAAGCAAGGAAATAAGTGTTCCGATTGCCAAAAAGGTCCCAAACGGAATAGCGTCGGTGGCCGTCTTGCGTCGAGTCGCAAGCAGAGCCAGCGACACACCCGCTCCAAGCATATAGCTAATAAACAGGGCGACCAAAATAGTTGGGAATCCAAGAAGGAGCCCCATCATCACCCCCAAACGCACATCGCCACCACCAATCCACCGTCCTTGAGAAATAAGGTATTGTGCCAAAAAAAATCCACCACCAACAAAACAGCCAAGAATAAGGCTCACTGGCGATTGATGAAGCGCCCCATAATTAAGCGCGATAGCCACCACACTCCCCGCCCACACCACGCTTGGTAAAATTTCCATATACAAATAATCGTACATGAAAACCACTATCAACAAGACTACAAAAAAAATATCTCTAAAAAAATGCCATGTATTCAACACAGGCAAAGCTTGATGATACCAAGTCACCC
>CAYUBH010000059.1:0-3021 GCA_964442985.1 uncultured Gammaproteobacteria bacterium | reverse complement strand
TTGATTCTACCAGCGCCTCTTCAGAAAAACGAGCAATACAAGCCTCTTTAAACGCCAAAATAATTTGATCAACAGTGCGAACACCAAAAGATAGCTGAGCTTGTTTAGGCAACACCCCACCAACAACCGTTGGTAAAACATACAGATTGTTTGCTCCCAACGTTTTCAAACCATCTGCCAAAGCTGTTTCTAATTTTTTAGGGAGGGGTGTAGCACGAATGGACGCTTCAATTGTCTGGGCAATTTTTGACCAAACTGGCTGACTGCGCCCCAAGCCTCGAAGTAATGATTTTATCTGCGCCCCAAGCTTGGTTTCAGATAAATACGTCGCATACGCCTCGGTGGTAAGAATAATAGTTTTAGCTGTTTGAACAACCGAAGAAGTCGGAAGCGAACGCACCAAAAAAGCCCCAGACCCAATTTCTTGAGCTGTAGCACCATCATTTTCGGTCTGTGTTCTGACAAGCACCATATCTCCTTAGTATAGCACAATCTAGGCAATGAGGTGTAACAAATCCTGTTCATTCAAGACTGGCACACCAAGCTGTTCGGCTTTAGCGAGCTTACTCCCCGCTTCAGCCCCAGCAATCACCCCGCTCGTTTTAGCGCTCACTGATTCACTCACTGTCGCCCCCAAAGCTTTGAGTTTTGCCTTGGCTTCGTCTCGGCTCATCGTGGCGAGCGTTCCAGTCAACACATAGGTGCGACCGCTGAGCGGGCCATTGGTCGATTTCTTGGCCACCGGTTGAATAACGACACCATTATGTAATAATTTTTTAATATATGCCTGGTTATCAGCGTCTTTAAAATAATCAACCAACGACTGGGCTACTTTTTCACCCACTCCTGACACCAAAAAGAGATCTTCAAGCGAAGCCTGAGACAATGCTTCGAGCGTTTTGAAATGCTCAGCCAAATCTTCGGCTGTTTCTTCGCCCACATGTTTGATACCGAGCGCATTTATAAACCGTGCCAAAGTAATTGATCGAGAAGCCGCAATTGCCTCTACCAAATTCGTTGCTGATTTTTTTCCAAACCGTTCCAAGGCAGCAAGATCACCAACTGTAAGCGTAAACAAATCAGCAGCATCTTTAATAAGACCTTCGCTCACCAATTGCTCCACAATCTTCTCACCCAAGTGATCGATATCAAAACATTTCTTACTGGCAAAATAAATAATATGAATGAGCTCTTGCGCAAAACAATTTGGATTCAAACAATAAATTGCCACGCCGGCTTCATCTTTTTTACCAACTTCCCCGCCACACAGCGGACATTTAGTTGGCTTTTTAGTTTTTTTCTCCGTACCAGTGCGCATTTTTTCAAGCACTCGCACCACTTTAGGAATAATATCACCAGCTTTTTCCACTACTACCGTGTCGCCCACTCGCACATCAAGCCGTTCAACTTCATCAAAATTATGAAGCGTGGCATGCGTCACGGTAGTGCCGGCTAATTTCACCGGCTTCATCAGCGCCACCGGAGTGAGAGCGCCAGTGCGCCCAATTTGCCAATAGATATCTTCCACCACCGTTGTCCCCTGCTCAGCTGGGAATTTAAAAGCAATTGCCCAACGTGGAGCTTTGCCGGTAAATCCAAGAGCGGTCTGATATTTTTTCTGATTTACTTTAATCACCACGCCATCAATCCAAAATTCTTGTGTGGTTTTTTTTGTTTCCCATTCACGATAAAACTTCATGATGTCAGAAATGGTCCGACATACTCGCCAATGCGGATCAGTTTTAAAACCAAGTTCTTTGAGACGAAGTAATTCTTCTTCTTGGGTCGCGGGAACATTATCACTCGAAATATCATATACCGTGAGCGATAGTTTTCTATCAGCCACCACCTGCGGATCAAGTTGGCGAATCGTACCAGCGGCAGCATTCCGCGGATTAGCAAACAACGCCTCACCCTGAATCTCGCGAAGATCGTTAATTTTAGAAAGCATTGCGCTTGAAAGCCAAGCTTCACCTTCAACAATAATATCCACTGGCTCTTTGAGCTTGAGTGGCACTGTCTGGATAGTACGAATATTTTGAGTTACATTCTCCCCCACTTTACCATCGCCTCGAGTGGCCGCTGTCACCAAAAGACCGTCTTCATAGGTCAAAACCATGTGAAGACCGTCAATTTTAAGCTCGCAGACATAGCTCAAATCATCGGGCCGGCTACCAAGCTCTTTGGCGAGCATTTTAGAAATACGCACCTCGAAGTCGCGAATATCTTGTTCGCTAAAGGCATCATTAAATGACCACTGTGGAACCTGATGGGTGACTTTCACAAAACCATCGAGCGGTCGGCCAGCCACCCGCTGAGTTGGCGAATCAGGCGTGACGAGCTCTGGATATTCGGCCTCGATCTGCTTGAGCTCGCTGGTCAACCCATCATACATCGCGTCAGTGACTTCTGGATCATTCAATACATGATAACGATAGCGCAAATCATCGATCTGCGCACGCAGTCGCTCTACTTTTTGTTGGATATCTTTAGATGACATAGCAACCAATATTTATACAAAAAACCCTCCATACCAGAATACTATAGCCGGGCCAAAAAGCAAGGAAGCAAGTGTTCCGACTGCCAAAAAGGTCCCAAACGGAATAGCATCGGTGGCAGTCTTGCGCCGAGTCGCCAGCAAGCCAAGCGATACACCAGCTCCCAGCATATAGCTAATAAACAAGGCAACCAAGATAGTTGGGAATCCGAGAAGTAGCCCCATCATTACACCTAAACGCACATCGCCACCACCAATCCACCGCCCTTGAGAAATAAGATATTGTGCCAAAAAAAATCCGCCACCAATAAAACAGCCGAGAATAAGACCAACCGGCGACTGATGAAGCGCGCCGTAATTAAGGATAATCGCCATAACACTCCCCGCCCACACCACACTTGGCAAAATCTCCATATACAAATAGTCGTACATGAAAACCGCTATCAACAAAACTACGAAAAAAATATCCCTAAAAAAATGCCATGTATTCAACACAGGCAAAGCTTGATGATACCAAGTCACCC
>CAYUBH010000058.1:1858-3119 GCA_964442985.1 uncultured Gammaproteobacteria bacterium | reverse complement strand
TTCATAGTAAGAAGATTATACTATAGAGGTAGGTGAAAATGAGTATACACTAAAACCAGAAAAAAAGCAAGTTTGAGCCGGTTTTGGGGTAGCTTTTTACCGGGTATGGTGCTAGACTACCCCCACTAACCCTTCCTTATATATGGCCCAACTACCAAATGTCGGCTCAAAAGCCCCAGATTTCAACCTGCTCGATCAAGCCGGTCAAAAGCACACCCTGGCTCAGTATGCTGGTCAGTGGGTGCTGTTGTACTTCTACCCTAAAGATGACACTCCAGGCTGCACCACCGAAGCCTGCGCCCTACGAGACAACCTGCCACAATTCAAAAAACTTTCTTGCGTCGTTCTCGGAGTAAGTGTTGATTCTGAGAAAAGTCATGCCAAGTTTGTAAAAAAATACGACCTGCCATTTACTTTGCTCGCCGACACCGACAAAACACTAGTGGAAGCGTATGGCGTGTGGGGAAAGAAAAAATTTATGGGGCGAGAATATCTTGGCACGAAGCGTGTTTCATTTTTAATCGATCCGCAGGGGAAAATTGCCAAGGTCTATGAAGAAGTAAAACCAGCGATACACGCCGATGAAGTTCTTGCCGATTTAGCCAAAATGTGCTAACCTACCAGTATTACTTTTAGTTTATTTTTTTATGCGTTCATCGCTATTTGCTAGTTCGTTGGCTGCAGGCCTTCTCCTCGTTGGTGCTGGGTGTTCTACTGCTCCAAGAGTAGTACCAAATGTACCGGATCAGATTAACACCACCCCAACCTCCACCGCCGGCACAGTAAAACCAACTACTGGTGGCACAGCAACCAAACCAGCAGCTACAGCTACTACCAAACCTGCTCCAAAAGCTCTCACCTATGCTCAGGCGCTCGATCTCTATCGCGGTAAGGGTTTGATCCAGTTCAATGACTGTCGCGCAACTCCAGGGGTTATCGGAGTGAAAAAAGGCGCAGCCTTCATGCTTGATAATCGCGATGCTAAAGCCCACACTATCGTCGCTGACAAAAAAACCTTCCGCCTTGCTCCGTACTCGTTCGTGATTGTTACAGCCTCTACGCTGGGCTCAAGCTACATCACCTGTGACGGCGGTGGTAGCGGTGAATTAAAAGTCCAATTATAAACTACTTCAAACTAAAAGCCGCGCTCCCACGCGGTTTTTCGTCTTATGTTGACCATCCTACAGACAATTATTCTCGGCATTGTGGAGGGGGTGACCGAATTTTTGCCCATTTCCTCTACCGGGCATATGATTTTGAC
>CAYUBH010000058.1:0-1758 GCA_964442985.1 uncultured Gammaproteobacteria bacterium | reverse complement strand
AGGGGAGAGGGCTCGAACTACTTAGCTACAACCATGCTATTCTGATTGGGGTGATTCAGTCTATTGCTATTGTGCCTGGTGTATCTCGCTCAGCTGCGACGATTATTGGTGCGATGCTTCTCGGCTACAAACGCTCAGCGGCGGTGGAGTTTTCGTTTCTGCTTGCTATTCCGACTATGCTCGCCGCGAGCGGATTAGATCTCATCAAAAGCGCCGGTAGTATCTCAGGGGACGGGTTTATGACCCTGGCACTCGGCTTCGTCATCGCCTTTGTGGTGGCCTACGGAAGTATCACCTGGCTTCTCAAATATATCAAAGACCATACCTTTATTGGCTTCGGGGTGTATCGGATAGTTGTTGCCCTTATCTTTTTTGCTGTTGTTTCGCTTTGACAAGTCTAGTCGTCTTCTTCTATAATCACCACATTCATTACTTTTTGTGTACGGTATGCTCTATAGCGCACTATTTGGAAAAACAACGAAATCCGTTCCAGCCGATGCTGAAAGCATCAATGCAAAACTGTTGACCCAAGGTGGGTTTATTAACAAACAAATGGCCGGGGTCTATAACTACCTGCCACTTGGTCTTCGCGTGCTTACCAAAATCCAAGGGATTGTTCGCCAAGAAATGAACGCTGTCGGTGGGCAAGAAATTCTCATGCCAGCCCTCACCCAGCTTGATAATTATCTCACCACTGGTCGCGACGAGATGGATGTTTTGTTTCACCTCGAAGTGGAAGGTGGTAAAAAAGCCGTATTGAACCCAACCCATGAAGAAATTGTCACACCATTAGTGCAAGGCTATACGTTTTCCTACCGAGATTTGCCAGTAGCGGTGTACCAGATTCAAAACAAATTCCGTAACGAAGGCCGGGCTAAATCGGGTTTGCTTCGTGGTCGCGAATTCAACATGAAAGATTTGTACTCTTTTCACACCAGCGAAGAAGATTTGAACGCTTACTACGAAAAAATGACCGAAGCATATTTCAAAGTGTACGCTCGACTTGGTCTCGGGGAGCTCACTCTCCTCACTTTTGCGTCAGGTGGGGCGTTTAGTAAGTATTCTCATGAGTTTCAAGCGCTGTCACCGATTGGTGAAGACACTATTTATGTCTGTGAAAAGTGTCGGATTGCGGTGAACAAAGAAATTGTCTCCGAGCAAAACAGTTGTCCAAAATGTCTCAATGTTGATTTGGTAGAAAAGAAAGCGATTGAGGTGGGCAATATTTTCAAACTGATGACTCGTTTTTCGGACGCCTTTAAATTTAAATTCAAAGATGCCGGCGGAAAAGATCAACCGGTGATTATGGGGTGTTATGGTATTGGCCCATCGCGTTTGATGGGGACAATTGCCGAAATCTTCCATGACGATAAAGGTATTATCTGGCCAGAAGCGATTGCGCCATTCCGCGTGCATTTGGTGAGCCTTGGCGCCGACGAAGAAGTGCAAAAAGTGGCGAGCCAGCTCTATACTGATTTACAAGCTAAAAATATTGAAGTCTTGTTTGATGATCGTGAAAAAGCCAGTGCGGGAGAAAAGCTCTCCGATGCTGATTTGATTGGTATCCCATATCGTCTGGTTGTTTCCAAAAAAACCATTGCTGAAAAAAGTGTTGAATTCAAGAAACGAAGCGAAGCTGGTGCTCGCTTGGTGCCAATTGCTCAAGTCATGAGTCAGGTTATCTAACCTTTTCGTATGTTTACTCCGGAGTTTATCCTTGGTACCCACCAAAAACTCCAAGACCTCCTCCCAGAAGCC
>CAYUBH010000057.1:0-3328 GCA_964442985.1 uncultured Gammaproteobacteria bacterium | reverse complement strand
CAGTGGATATCAAATGGTTGGCCAAGATATTTGGTGGCCATGGCCGAACATTCGATGTGCCAGCCTGGGAAGCCAACACCCCATGGGCTTTTCCATTCCATTTGGCGTTTTTCGCCGGTTGGGGAGAATTTCCATAACGCAAAATCTGTGGGATTTTTTTTCTCACCCATGTCGACTCGTTGACCAGCTTGGAGATTTTTTTTGTCTAGGCGAGCGAGCTTGCCGTAGTCGGGGAGTTTGGCAGTGTCAAAATATACACCGTCACTAGTGGTGTAGGTGAAACCTTTTTTCTCTAACATTGCAACAATGGCAATTTGTTCTTTGATGTGGTCGGTGGCGCGCGGGAGTTTGGTCGGTGGTTCGATATTCAGCTCTTCGATATCTTTTAAAAAAGCTTTGGTATAGAACTTGGCAATATCCCAAGCACTCTTGCCTTCGCGAGCCGAGCCTTTTTCCATTTTATCTTCACCGCTGTCGGCATCGCTGGTGAGGTGGCCGACGTCGGTGATGTTCATGACATGTTTTACCTTGTAGCCGGTGTATTCCAGTGTGCGTTTGAGAACATCTTCAAATACATAGGTGCGCAAATTGCCGATATGAGCATAGTTATACACAGTCGGGCCACAGGTGTAGAGGGTAATTTTCCCTTTTTTGAGCGGTTGGAGTGGCTCGACTACGCGTGATAGTGAGTTGTAGAGCTTCATAGCCATACAGAGAAGTTACGGATAACCTCAGTATACTAGCCTATCTAGCGTGAGTTATCAACAGTTGGCTATCTGAAGTAGTTATTTTTTGGTATACTTATCTATAACTATGTCATTTTTTAGCAAACCGAAATCATATCTTGGTGTCGATCTCGGCGCCGGCGGTGTGAAAGTAGTCGAATTGAGAGCCGAAAAGAATCGGCCGGTTTTGTTTACCTACGGATTTACTGTGGGTAATCATGACGTTCATCAGCTGCTTAGCAAAACTGTTCCTTCGTCGCCTGATGAAATGATTCAGGCTAATGAGTTTATGCGTTCGCCAGAAGCTGGTAAAACAGCGCCGAGTATTGTGGTTGATCAGAGTAAAATCACTATGTACGCTGACATGCTTCGAGCTGTCTGCAAACAGGCCAAGACTCAATCGACGATGGCAGTGGCGAGTTTGCCAGTGTCGGCAGTGTTCCATGCGATTGTCACCATGCCGTTTGTTAAAAAAGAAGAATTTGATCGTATTTTACGTGCCGAAATCAAAAAATTATTACCATACCCGCTAGAAGACATGGTGCTCGATTCGCAGGTGATGCCGGGCGAAGCTGGAGCTAAATCACAGCGTGTTTTGGTGAATGCGGTGCCCCGAGCGATGGTAGTTTTCTATACTAAAGTGTTTCAACAGGCTGGCCTTACTTTGGAATCGCTTGAGCCAGAGTCAATTGCCATTACCCGCTCGCTCGTTGGTCGCGACGCTTCTACTACTATTTTGGTGGATATGGGCGCACAGCGCACTAATTTCTTTATTGTTGATCAGGCGGTGCCAATTACCCATCACAGTATTGAACGTGGTGGCGCCAAGATGAATGCTATTTTGGAATCTGTTTTGAAATTGGAGCCGGGTGCTATGACTGAGCAACTCAAACGAGATATGTTTGCTCGACTGATTGCTAATCCGGCCGACAGTGGAATTACCAAAGAGCAATTTTTAGAATTATTTAATTCGATTGTTGAGCCAGTGCTCAAAGAGTTGGAATATAGTTTGGATTTATTTTTGCGCCAAAGCGCTAATCAAAATAAACGTCCAGAAAAAATTATTCTCACTGGTGGTTCGGCATTGTTTCCGTTTTTGGCCGATCATATTGCGACTAAGTTTAAAATGCGTTGTTATATTGGTGATCCGTGGGGGAGAGTGGTGTACCAAGAGAGTCTCAAGCCTATTTTACACGCGATTGGCCCACGTATGTCCTCAGCTATTGGTCTTGCGCTCCGTAATGTGATAGTATAACGTATAGCTAACACAGGGAGGGCGATAATTTTTTCTTTCTATGCCCACAGATACAAGTAAAATTCATGTGCTCCTAGTGGAAGACGATGTCTTTTTATCTGGGATTTATCAGAAAAAGTTTGAAATGGAAGGTTATAAAATAAGCACCTCAGATAATGGCGAAAAAGGCCTAGCTGATGCCAAAAAGAAGAAGCCGGATATTATTTTGCTTGATGTGCTTCTGCCCAAAATGGATGGTTTTACTGTTTTAAAAGAGTTAAAAGCTGATGCAAGTACCAAGGGTATTCCAGTTATTCTCCTCACCAATCTTGGACAAAAAGATGATGTGGAAAAGGGGCTTGAAGCTGGAGCGGTTGATTATTTAATCAAGGCTCACTTCAAACCTTCGGAAATTGTTGATAAGGTTAAGAGTGTTTTGCATCTTTCCTAAACGTATGGACAAAAAAATAACCGTGCGGAAGGAGGTGACAACATGAAAAACATGAACAAAAAGGGTTTCACCTTGATCGAACTTTTGGTGGTTATCGCCATCATCGGTTTGTTGTCAACCTTGGCAGTCGTTGCGCTTGGATCCGCTCGCGTTAAAGCTCGCGATTCTAAACGTCTTTCCGACTTACGCCAACTTCAGACAGCGCTTGAATTGTACTATACTGACCAAAACAGCTACCCATCTGGTAGTGGTGCTACGCTCGGTACAGGCAACTATGCTTGTTTGAACGCTAGTGGTTTTGCAGCAGCAGATTGCGCAACTCCATATATGGCTCAAGTTCCATCAGATCCAGTGTCTGGTAGTGCTTATACCTATACGGCAGCTTCGAGTTCTTACTCGATCTCCGCTACACTTGAAGGTAGTGTAAACGGCCTTAGTGGCGCAGTTACTCTCAGTCCAGGTGGTATTCGCTAAGCATTTATTTGTTTAGAAATGATCCCGGTCGCCTATGGCAATCGGGATTTTTTTTGCTAGCCGAAGGTGTGCGCCTGTGGTATACTTGGGGTTGCCTACTTGTATGTTTTTTACTTCTTTTTTGAGCATTTTTATAGCTCCGGCACTGGTCGGCCTTTTTGGGCTTTTGATGGGGAGCTACCTTAATTCGTGGATGTGGCGTGTTCGCCACAACGTCTGGCGGTTGGGCGGGCGGAGTATTTGCGTCCATTGTTTTCGCGAGTTGGCTTGGTTTGAAAATATTCCGCTTGTTAGCTTTATCGTGCTTGGTGGTCGGTGTCGCACCTGTCGCAAGCGTATTCCTCAACAGTATTTTTTTGTTGAATTAGCGACTGCAGTGCTTTTTTTTGGGGTGACTTGGTATCATCAAGCTTTGCCTGTGTTGAATACATGGCATTTTTTTAG
>CAYUBH010000056.1:0-3397 GCA_964442985.1 uncultured Gammaproteobacteria bacterium | reverse complement strand
TCGCGTCAGATAATTTACCAATTTCTTTAGCGCCTTTAAAAAACTTTTCTTTTTGTTTCATCATTTCTTCTGGAATTTTCTTACCCATCGCTTTGCGGAATTTGTCAGCTTCTTCCCAGTTGTAGCCGGCGAGATTAATCGCCGTCAAAAGCACGTCGTCTTGATACACGATAATGCCAAGCGACTGGTCAAGAAAGTCTTTCATGCGCGGATCAAGATACTCCACCAAATCCGGGCTGTTTTTTCGTTTAATATACTCCGGGATAGATTCCATTGGGCCAGGGCGGAAGAGCGCCACCATCGCCATAATATCAAAAATACTGGCTGGGCGAAGTTCTTTCAAATAGCGAGTCATACCAGATCCGGAGAGCTGGAACACCCCCATGGTTTCACCGCGCGCCAACATGTCGTAGGTTTTTTTGTCGTCCCATGGTTGGAGATTGTAGATATCAATTTTCTGACCAGTGGTTTGTTCAGTCAAAACCACGGCATGCCCCAAAATAGAGAGGTTACGAATACCCAAAAAGTCCATCTTAAGTAAGCCTGCTGCTTCCACCGCATGCATTTCGTATTGCGTCACCGTGCGGGTGCCACCCACTTCGTGTTGAATTGGTGTGAAATCGGTAAGGGCTGACGGTGAAATAACCACCCCAGCGGCGTGGATAGACGTATGACGCGCACAGCCTTCAATTTTTTGCGCCAAATCGATGAGGCGTTTTACTTGAGCATTTTTAGTATAGAGATCTTTCAGATCCGGCTCTAGGTCAAGCGCTTTTTCAATCGTCATGTTAAATCCTTGCGCGCCAAACGGAATCAATTTGGAAACCTGGTCACAGAAAGAATAGCTATAACCAAGCGCGCGCCCCACATCACGAATACTCCCGCGTGCCGCCATAGTACCGAAGGTGATAATCTGCGCCACCTTGTCAGCACCGTATTTTTTGGTGACGTAGGCAATCATATCGTCGCGACGGTCGTCGGCAAAGTCGGCGTCAATATCGGGCGGACTGGGGCGGAACGGATTCAAGAAGCGCTCAAATGGTAATTTGAAAAGTAGTGGATTTACGGTGGTAATCCCCATCGCGTAAGCGACAATTGACCCGGCACCCGAACCACGAGTAGTTTCAATAATCCCATTTTCACGAGCAAAACCAACGTAATCTGACACAACTAGAAAGTAGGGTGAGTACCCTTTTTTGGCAATAATACCAAGCTCGTACTCTACTCGCTCCGTGACTTTTTCATCAACCGTGGTGAGGAGGGCCAAACGACGATACACTTCATCTTTGAGATGCTCGTCCGCTGTTTTGTTGGGCGGTAAGTCAATTTGCGGGAAGTGCCACTTGTTGAGGGTAAGCTGTAGATTGGTGGCGTCGGCAATTTTCTGGGTATTTTCGAGAGCCTCGGGAACATGTTTAAAGCGCCCAGCAATTTCTTTTTCTGTGGCGAGCGAATAGTCAATCGCCGAACTACTCGGGCGATTAGGCTCGTCCACAGTGCGCCCGTCGCGAATACAGGTCAAAATATCTTGCGCTTCGGCATCACCTTGGCTCAAGTAATGCGAATCACGGGTGACGACTAGCGGAACGCCAGTGTCTTTACTAAGCTGAACAAGTTCGGTGTTCACCTCAATTTGCCCTTCCAAGTCCGGCAAATCATTGAGTTCCAAATAAAAATTATCAGCGCCAAATATCTCCCGAAACTCGAGCGCTACCTTTTTGGCTTTTTCGTAGTTGTGTTCTTTTTGTAAAATAGCCGGTATCTCCCCTTCCAAACAGCCTGACAAAGCAATAATCCCAGAACTATATTTTTTTAAAGCGGTTTTATCAACCAGCGGCTTTGGCATGTCCAGCCGGAGTGCCCCAATAGAAACCAATTCCACCAAATTACGATAACCGGCATAGTCTTTGGCTAATAAAACGAGGTGGTGATATTTATGCTCTACAGTTTTATCATCAATGTCGTAGGGTGTGACGTGGAGCTCGACACCAATGATTGGCTTAATACCTTCTTTTTGGCAGGCTTCGTAGAATTCAATCGCGCCATACAAATTAGCATGATCAGTGAGCGCAATCGCCGTAAATCCTCGTTTTTTGGCCGCCGATACCAAATCACCCACCTGGGTCAAGGCGTCGAGGAGCGAATAGTGGCTATGGGTATGGAGGTGAACAAATGACATAAAAAAAGGAGCGCGCCCCTTCGCCCTCAATACTACCCCAACCACCCCTAAAAATCAATGATTAAAAAACCCTCCGCTTAGGAGGGTTTTGAAGAAATTATCGTTTCATTTTGGCCGTTACTTTTTTCATCTTTTTAGCCGTCATCGCGACCGCTTTATCGACAGCGTCTTTAGCGGCGGTATCAAACTCTTCAGAGGTATCGTCGAGCCAATCGTGGGCTTTTTTGGTGACCATTTTTTTGACCAAGCCCGTTACCCCACCACTGGCGATCGTCATAATGCCAGAGATATGTTCTACCTTGCCACGGATATAATTAATGGTGTCGGTGAGCGTTTGGAGGCGCATGCGGAACTCTTCCACAATCATGTTGGCATTCCGGAGCAAGCGCATGACATAATAAAATGCCCAACAGACAAAAACGGTGACGCAGATGATACAGAACGAGACGATGAGATAAAAGAAATCTTGAGTGGTGGCAAACATACCCTTCCTTGATTATGTAATTTTAGACTTGCAGATAGTATAGCACACTTTTAGCGAGCCTACCAAGCAGTTTACTTATGCGCGCATCTCCGCGCCACATTTTTTAATCAATTGAGCGATAATTTTGGCGTGAGCTGTATCAACTTCTTCGGTGGTGAGGGTTTTGCTGTCGCTCCCATAGGTGAGATGGTAGGCCATACTCTTGTACTCTGCGCCAATAGTGGCGCCACGATAAACATCAAATAATTCTACTTCGAGAAGTAGTGGATCGCAGTTTTTCAGAGTTTTTTGTACCATTTCATGCGTAATTTCTTTTTTCACCACCATAGCAACATCTCGTTTCACAGTTGGATAGGCTGACAGTGGGCGGTACTTTGTTCCGGCCAAAGCGTCCGAGAGAACAAGCGCGCTCAGATTAATTTCTACCACAGCTACACGCTCTTCGAGGCCATAAGCCGACCGCACCTGCGGATGTACTTCGTAGATACTGCCGACTGTTTCACCGCGGAGCCGAATACTGGCAGTGCGGGTCGGGTGCTGTGACGGTATTAGCTCTCGAGCCTCAGCAATAGTGACTGGCACATATTTTTGTAGGGCTTCCACTACTCGACGGGCATCACTAAATGGATTGCTATTCTTTTTTTCCATGAGAACTGCTCCGAGCCAGGTATCTTGACGCGGCAAGAGCTCGTCGCCTTGAGGCAGAGCTCGTAGCCCTGGATTTTCTTTGGTAT
>CAYUBH010000055.1:0-3409 GCA_964442985.1 uncultured Gammaproteobacteria bacterium | reverse complement strand
GCGCTCACATTGCCAGAAGCATCAACCGAAAATAAACCACTCAAATTACTAGTGGAAGTGGCAATGTACAAACTGTTAGATAACAAATTCGAGGTCGTTCCCCCACCAGTAACCGTCACTGGTGTCGCAAAATTAGTGGTGGAAGTACCACTCGTAGCATCAATACCACAAGCAAACTTGCCTGAAGCTGAGTTGTACAACAATGTTTGTGATTCGCTAGAACAATCAGTAAGGTCAGTTTGGAAAAAACCACCAGCAATAGTGGTAGTGCGGAAGGTTGAAGTACCCGAAATAGTAAGGCCAGCACCGCTGAGCGTTCCAGCGATAGTCAAATTACCACTCGCACTCAAAGTATTGCTAGTACCAAAAAATCGAATGTCCCCTACCTGACCACCACCCTGGAAAACCAAAGCGTTGGTGCTGGTAGCATTAATTTGTGGGTTAGTTGCCCCCAAAACCAAATTACCGTTAGTTAAAACTGGAATTTGGTTACCAGTTGGGGTCTGAGCAGCGGCAAAACCACCCAACGTGCTGGCATTAATAGCAAAACCAGCCGAAGTAATACGTTGACGAGGACTTAAAGTTTCAAACGTTGCCCCCACACAACTGCCGCTCACCTGCGCAGCCACCTCGACGTTGAGGTACACCGTGTCATTATCTTGAAAATTATAATCAAGCGTGTTGCCACCAGCAGTAGTGTCACCAATACCGACATTGAACACACCACTCGTGACCAAAGCAGTGGTCGACGATGGTGCGCCAACTGGCCACACCTGCGAACCAGAACCAACAGTAGCATTGTCGTAGAAAGAAAATTTAAAACAATAGTTGGTGCCGGACGATCCGCCGAGCAAACTACCACTGGAATTCAACAAGCGACCCTGATGACTTAAAATTCTTGGAACACCTGTCGTTGCTGAGGCAGAAAGTGGACTTAAAAACAAAAAGACACCAGCGACTGAGCCGAAGAGTATCTTGGTAAAAAGTGAGTTGCGCGACAAGCTGAGCATCTCAATGGATTTTATAGAGTATTTCTCTCTACATAGTATAGCACAAAATAGAGATGTTCAGAAGGCTAAAAAGTCGACTTATACACAGGGCTAGCTCGTTGTAGTACAGCCAAAAAAAGGCTATGATAGAGGCATGAAAAACTTTCTGAAAAAAGCGGCTATTTTATCTGTCTTCGTCTCCGGAGCTTTTTTGCATTCACCACTCCCCGCTTATGCTGAAGATGCTGGCACTATCAAAGCCCAACTTGAACAAGAGCTCGCCAACATCGAAGCGCAAATCAAAGATTTTGAAAACCAACTCAGTAAAACACAAGGCGAAAAAAAGACGTTGACCAACGCTATCAACCGCCTCCGCGCTGATCAAGACAAAATTCGCCTCCAAATCAAGGCAACCACCCTCAAAATCAACGATATTGAGCAAAAACTCACTGTTACTGGAAAAGAAATCACCAAAACCAAAGCCCGCAAAGACCGTCTCGCTGACCAAATCGGGGTAATTTTACGCCACCTCAATGTTCAAGATCAACAAATTCTACTCGAAAGCTTGTCGGCCAAAGGCGGACTCGCCGAGGTATCACAAAACGTCGAGAGTTATTCTCGAATGTTTTTTGCACTCGCCGCACTCACCAATGAAACCAAAGCGCTCAACGAAGCTCTTGAAAAACAACAAGATGCCTACGAAACCGCTCAAGATGATGCTGAAAAATTACTCAGCCTGAAGAGCGCTCAACAAAATGAACTCAACAACCGTCTCAGTGAGCAACGCACGCTTCTCGAACAAACCAAGGGCCAAGAAAATAACTACCAACAAAGCCTCGCTGACGCTCGCGCTCGTGCTGCCCAAATTAGAAATCGTATCTATGAAATGGTTGGCGGAAACAAGCAAATTACCTTTGCTCAAGCGGTGGAAATTGCTGAATGGGTTGGCAAAGCAACAAATGTCCGACCAGCCTTTCTTTTGGCTGTGTTGACACAAGAATCAAGCCTTGGTAAAAACGTCGGCACCTGCAATCGTGCTGGCGACCCACCCGAAAAAGGCTGGCGTGTCGTAATGAAACCTGACCGCGATCAAGAGCCATTTTTAAAAATCACCAGCGACCTCGGACTTGATCCCGACACCACTCCCGTCTCCTGCCCGATGAAAGACAGCAAAGGAAAACAATTTGGTTGGGGCGGAGCGATGGGTCCAGCACAATTTATCCCATCCACCTGGATGGGCTATACCAAAAAAATTACAGCTATCACCGGCAAAACCGCGAACCCCTGGGACATCACCGACGCCTTTGTTGCTGCCGCCGTCAAGCTCGGAGCAGACGGCGCGACCGCTCAAACCGAAAAAAGCGAGTGGACCGCAGCAATGAAATACTTTGCTGGTAGCGTTAATCTCAAATATCGATTCTACGGCGACAACGTCAACAAAACCACCGCCAAATACCTCGAGGAAATGGAGCAGATCAAAACAGCGAGCTTCTCTCAAAATTAAAAAACAGCCTACAGTCAGGCTGTTTTTGTTTTTACGGGTTAACGTAGCCGAGCGGGTTGACCGGAATACCATTCAAACGAATTTCAAAATGTAAATGCGGACCAGTCACAAACGGACCAGCACCCACTGTCCCTGGTGTACCACCAGAATAGCCGATAATTTCACCTTTTCTCACAAAACCATCATCAGGCACCTCAATTTTACTCAAGTGACCATACAAACTAGAAATAGCGCCCGTGTGAATCAAAAGAACATAACTATAGCAGGTGGAGCTCGTACAGCGACGCGCCCGGCCAACATAACCATCAGCTACCGCGCGAACCGCCGTACCATGTGCTGCTCGAATATCAATACCGCTATGTTCAAAAACTTTTTTATACGGATAATCCGTGTCATGGAAATACGCATTGATATGTCGACTCGGCACCGGCCAACCAGCATCAATTGGTCCTGATGACTGAATTTTATTTTGTTCTTCTAATTTTTTCTTAATAGTATTTTCAAACGAACGAATCTCGCTTTCAATCACTTGATTTTGTTGTTTCAAACTTTGAAGCAGTGTCTGATAACGCGCTTCCGAAGATTTTGTCTGCGTCAAAATAACATTTTTAGTACTCATCTGCTGACCCAAATCAGATTTTTTATCTTCCAATTGTTTTTTAAATTGTGCCAACGCTTCACGTTTTTTGGTAGTTTCCGCTTCGCGCGCACTCAGGTCTTCTTTGGCTAATCTAAGCGATTTTACCGACCGGCCCAAATCCACATAGACATTTTCTGTCGCTTTTATTTCATTATAAAATTCAGAAAAATTTTTGTACGTCAACATGATCTCAATATAATTTTTCTGATCGTTCTCAGAAATATTTTTGATCATCTGATCGATAATTCTTTTTTGTTTAGCAATACTTTTTTCTTT
>CAYUBH010000054.1:0-3433 GCA_964442985.1 uncultured Gammaproteobacteria bacterium | reverse complement strand
CCGATTGGCTGGGATTTTTTATTGTATGAATACCAGGCTAGCTGTCCACCATAAAAAGGCTACGAATAAGAAATCTATGTACAGTCGTTTGAGAAGGTTAAGGAGAAAAATGATGAGTGTTATTGGGTAGATAACAATGGCTAGTGGGTTTCTGGCAATAGCGTGGTTGGTGGTGGTGAGAAGCGCCTTAGCATCGCCGTTGGAGGGGATAGCCTGTAGACCGATAGTGATGCCCAGCCAGAGATACAAGCCGTTGATCGGTGTCGGATAGGGCTCTCTGACCAGTGAAAAGAGGTAAAGGGTGACAGTGCTATTGATAAGTAGAGGGCCGAGAGCAATAAAGAGCGCTTGAAAGCTCGATCTTGGCTCATCGTGGACGACATAGCCGGCTGTTCGTTTGAAACGGAACAAAGCGATGCGGTGAATTTTTATTCCCGATAGAACACAAAAAAAGACATGTCCTAATTCATGAACAATGACTCCTGGCGCGAGGATGAGGGAAGTGAAATAGTAGCGCCACATAGGTTAGGCGATTTTTTTGCTCGATGAGACAAGCCAGATACTTGTGGCAAGCATCCAAAAAATGAAAGCAAGATCGTTTTTGAAATACGGGACATCAATCAAGCCGTGAGCGACAAAAATGGTGAGAGCCGCAACCGCTCCAGCGCCAAAGAGTAGATCTTTTTGGCTAATTTGAAAAGCGAGGCGAAATAAGGCGATGAGAATGCCAATAAACCCGAGCATTCCGAAGAGTCCAATCTCTGTCCAAAAATTAAGTATAATGTTATGTGGGTAAATAAGGCGTTCTAATTCTTCTTGGTTGTAGTGTTCTTTTTGAACTTTGCGGAAAAATTGGCGGATACCTGCGCCAAAGATAAAGTTTTTTGGAGAAGCGGTCAAAAAATCTTTGGAATAGCCCCAGAGAGTGAGGCGGTTGTTACTAGAAGTGTTTTTGGAAGCGATAAAGGTTTGCATCGAAGGAATACAGGCTAATAAAGCGACAGTGATCAGCCCGCCAGCCACCATTCGGCGCCAGCCGAGCGTCCATAGGTAGACTATTGCGCCAAGAATTAAGGCAAGTATTGCGCCAAGCGATCGGCTTGCTAGAATCGCACCCAAACTGAGTAGGACTACGATTGTTAAAAATATACTTATTCTTTTTTTATTTTTTTTCCAAGCATCAAGCGCTCCGCTCACTGCAAAAGGAATCAGTGGGGCGAGGTAGAGCCCGATAGCGTTGGGGGATGTATAGAAAGAGGTGACCCGACCAAAGAGTTCGTCGTCCCACAAGCTTGGCGGGAAAAATGATCCGGTTATTTTTTGAAGAAGAGCGAGAAGGCTGACGCTGACACCACCAAGCACCAGAGCGCTCACCAGCTTGTACCCCGACAGCATCTCTCGACGCCCCACGCAGATACAAAATAACAACATTGGCTCAAAAAAGTAGGCGCGCCACTGGCCGAGCGAATAAAACCACATGTCGCTGACGAAAATACCAGCCAGCGAAGCAACAAAGAATACACCAAGCGACCAAACCAAGAGTTTGTTGTTGGCTAAAGTCTGTTTTATTTTTGATAAATCATTTTTGGCATAGCGAACGAGCCACACAAGAGCGAGTGCGCCAAACGACGCTTCGAGCAAGGTGCTAGGCAGCGGTCCAATAGCAAAACGAATGAGATAGGTGGGTAGGAGTAAACAAAAAAAATACAACGCCAGACGAAAATTGGTCCAAGCGAAGAGACAATAGGCGAGAGTGAAGACAAGAATGAGGGCGAGCGTCATATTTTTTTCCAACTAAACTGTTTTCGTTTTTGTTTTTCGTAAAAACGAATAATAGTGTAGGCGATAAATTCATTTTCAATGTCGCCAGCAAGGGCCATGGCGACGGCTTTTTTAAGTGACACAAAATGTGGAGTAATATATTCGCCCGGATCGTGTGGTAGTGGATTTTTGGCGAGTCCACGGGCAGCAAAAAGATAAATATCCCAAATAAGTTTGGTAGAAGGAGATTTTTTTTGAATGAGTTGTAGTTCTTTGGCCGAAAAACCAGTTTCTTCACGGAGCTCGCGTTGAGCAGCCTTTTTAGGCGTTTCGCCCGAGTCGATCATGCCGGCGGGCAAGAACCAAACCGGCTGTTTAAACCCTGGGCGAAGCTCTTTGATAAGCAATAATTCCTGTTTGTCGTTAAAGGCGAGGATGGTAACGGTGCTTGGTCGTTCACAGTATTCAAAGGTTGTTTTGGTGCCGTCGGGCAAGGTGACGGGGCGAGTGTGAATTGTAAAAATTTTTCCGCGGTAGGCGATAGTATCTTTCCCAAAAACAAAACCGGGCATATTATTTGAAGTTTTTTACTGCGTGACGGCTGGTGTGGTGGCCATATTTAAGTTTGAGCTCAGCAGAAACAGGCAAGTGAATACGGCAAGTACATTCTTCTTTGAAAATATAGACAAGGAGCCCGGCGCCCAAAAATGAAACAGTCGAAACAGCGATGAATAGCGGGGTAAAGGAGTAGGTATTAGCAATGTAGCCACCAATAGCGGCAGCCGAAGCGATACCGAGACCGACTACAGTATCGTAAATACTAAATTCATAACCAGCTCGGTCTTGGTTGAGGTAGCGATTGAATAATACTTTCCAACTTGGATAGGCGAGTGCTTGACCTAGGCCGTACATAATTTGGATAAGATAGAGCCCGGCGATGGTTTTACACAAAATATAGCCAAGTGGAACAATACTGATGAGCAGTGACCCAGCGAGCATGGAATAGAGCTCGCGACAGTTACCCTTTTCTTCATCTGTCCATTTACCAACGATAATTTGGAGAATCGCTTTGGTGAACATTTGAATAGTGATAGCCATACCAGCCGAAGCAATTGTGGCGTCAGGAATTTGTTTGATAATAAAAATCGAAAAAATCGGCGAGATGAGGCCGAAGCTGCTCAAAATAAATAAATCTGACAAAATGAGAACGCGAAGAGCTTTGTTCATAGAATGTGGTGTTCGTAGTGTAACAATTTTGACCCCCTTTGTCTATTTACAGCTTTTTGATATACTCGCTGAACTAAACTCTATGCAATACCATATTTCTGGCATTATTGAACGAGGGCAAGGAGCGGGGCGAGCGCTTGGTTCGCCGACCGCTAATTTACCCATTGCTTTGGCACTAGAGGCCGGTTTGCCGCCAGGGTTGTATGTTGGGTCAGCCCTGGTTCAGGGCGTGGTATACCAGGCGCTTATCTATTTTGGGATTAATTCGCTCACTAAGACGGATTGTTTTGAGGTGTATATCAAAGATTGGTCGGGCGATCTCTATGGCCAGGCGGTGGAGCTTACCCCCAAGAAATGGCTACGTGAACCCCGGGAATTTGGCTCAGTTGAGGCCTTACGGGCGCAAATTCAGGCCGATATTAAGGCTGCTAGGTGGTAATCACTA
>CAYUBH010000053.1:0-3433 GCA_964442985.1 uncultured Gammaproteobacteria bacterium | reverse complement strand
TAGCGGATAAAATTAAAAATCTTGGCCATCGCGGTGACTGGGTGACCGTGGGTCAAATGTCCACCGTGTGACAAATCCATACCGAGAATCGTGTCGCCTGGTTTGAGAAGAGCAAAATACACGGCGATATTGGCTGGAGCGCCCGACAACGGCTGGACATTCACATGTTCAGCGCCAAAAAGTTGTTTAGCTCGGTCAATTGCCAACTGCTCCACTTCGTCAATAAATTCACAACCGCCATAATAGCGTTTACCAACGTAACCTTCGGAATATTTGTTGGTGAGCACCGAGCCAAGCGCTTCAAGCACCGCTGGTGACACAAAATTTTCAGACGGAATCATTTCTAAACCTTCTTCTTGCCGTCCTTGTTCGCGTTTGATGCTGGCTAAAATACTTGGATCAAAATCTTTAAGAGAATGGGTGTACATACATTGCTTCATCCCTGTCTATGCAGGAATCCAGAGTTAAAAGTAAATAACAAATTCTTGATCATGCGTAAATTAGATCATACGAAGATAGTCATTGATAACTTCTGAAACATTTGGAGCAAGATCGGTTGGTAATTTAGTAATTATGTGCCATTCGGCGGCGACAATAAAGCCATCCTTTCCTTTTTCTACAATTCCGGTACAACTAGCTAAAAAATGAATAAGGACAATACTTACATCCTTCTTATGTATTAAAACCGACTTGAGAGGCTTAATAATTTGCACCTCTAAAGCAACCTCTTCTTTTGCCTCACGAATCGCGGCGGCTTCAAAACTTTGATCAAAATCCTCCACCTGTCCACCTGGAAACATCCAGGGCGTCACTGCGCCATCCTTTTGCTCTCTGACAAGCAAAACTCGATTGTTTTCTATCAGTACTGCTCCTGCAGCCACTAGCCAATGTGATGGTTTCATAGTTCGACTATGGTAGCACTAAACCGTCAAGAAAGGCAACAGTTTTGACAAGGTGCTTAAAACAACCCAGATGTTGGTTGTTTTTGTATCAAACTAAAAAAGCTCCCTATCTAAGGAGCTTTTTTATTTCAGATTTTTCACCATGTAGGTTTTTTCCAGCTTGTAGCCCCACTTGCGGTAGTAGCCACGCACCCCCACACCAGAAATAACAGCCAGCTTGCCAATCTTTTGTTTTTTCACAATCTTTTCGGCGAGGGCCACTAGTTTTCGGCCGAGTCCTTTGTGTTGGGTGGATTCTTTTTGTTGTTTGCCAATCCGCACCAGCTGTCCGTAGGTGTGAAGCTCGCGGATATAGGCGTGATACGAATTAAGTTTTTTGTTCGGGTGAATCACTGGTTTAGTCACCACACGCAAACGACAGAAAGCAAAGACCACTTGGCGCTTCGCATCTTCGTAGCTCAAAAAGTATTCCATCCCACCACGAGTTTCATATTCATCGATAAACAAAACTGGTTTCAACTGCTTGGCAGTCCAGCTGTCAGTCTTCACATGGCCAATTTCACGACAGCGTAAACATTTACAGACCAGTCCGTCCCGTTTCATTTCTGTTTCAATCACTTGGCGGAGGTTGGTCACTTTGTTGCCCTCTTCAATATATTGGCCAGGGATATCGCGAATCAGGCGTGAGATGCGAGCGTAGCGGGGGATATGACTTTTGAATGTTTTGATGATATCGATTAATTCGCGCGTTGGGTAGGCCGTGTATTTACCAGCCACAAACCAATCGTATAATTCTGAACCCTTCACGACAGTACACGGATAAATCTTAATCATGTCCGGCTTAAAGCCTGGATCAGTAAAAATGCTTTCCATCATCGCCAGATCTTTGGCTGGAGTAGCGCCAGGGAGTTGGGGCATCAGGTGAAAATCCACCTTGTAGCCGTAGTTGCGGAGGAGTTCGGTGGCTTCGCGGGCGCGCTCGGTGGTGTGACCGCGTTTGGTGAGTGCCAAGACTTCATCGTCGGTGTGTTGAATGCCAAGCTCGAGGCGAGTGCAACCCTGTTCGCGCATCTGCCAAATAGTGTGCTTGTTAATACAATCAGGACGGGTTTCTAAAGTAAGACCAATAATGCGGTGTTTAGCTGTTTCGTTTTTGCGTTGCTCGGCAGCCAAAGCTTTTTTCAAATCAGCCAGCGGAGAAGTTTCTTTGAGCTTGGTAAAGACTGGATGTTTTTTATCCATCTTGTTGCAGGCTTCAAACGAGCGCAAAATAAACCAGTATTGGTAGGCGAGGGGGTACGAGTTCCAAGTACCACCTTTAATAATAAATTCAATTTTGTCCGTTGGGTGGCCGTTGCTCTCGAGCGCTTCAATACGCTTGGCCATCTGCTCATACGGGTCAAACTTAAGTGTGAGGGCGCGCATCGCGGCCGGCTCTTCGCTTAAATAACTTTTTGGCATGCGTTCATCGAGTGGGCAGTAGACGCATTCACCCGGGCACGGATACGGTTTGACAAGCGAGGTAATCACCGTGACACCCGACAAGGTGCGCACCGCGCGACGCATCAATAATTTTTCGAGCGCTGGATTCTTCTCGATGCTTTTCTTCTTGAGGAGCTTGTGGTATGCTGTCAGCAATTCAGTTTTGGACGGCATCGCTTCTTTGTCTGGAGTAAGACCGGTAAGCGTGCGTTTAAGAATGTTAAAATCGAGCTCATCTTTCGGGAGCTTCTGTAAAGCAGAGTAGATAATGGAGTCAGATAATGTTTTCATCTCGTATGGACATTGTACAAAAAACCCGTGACGACTACAACGCGATTGCCGCGGCTTTTTCGGATACCCGCCAGCATGCGGGTGAACTGACCCAGTTTAGACCATTTTTGGCAAATGGTCAATATATTCTGGATTGGGGTTGTGGTAACGGCCGACTCCTATACTTATTAAAAGATCATGACGTTCACTACAGCGGTGTTGACCAAAGCCAAGGACTTCTCAAAGAAGCCAAGAAAAACCCATTGATTGAGTTTCAAGACGCTAAGTTTTTTTGCACCGCACACAAAGATAAAAAGTTTGAAGCCAACTACTTTGACTTGGTATTCATGATAGCTTCATTTCATCACCTGCCCGATGACAAAAGTCGCCTCAAACTCCTCAAAAAAATCCTCAAAGAGATGAAACCAGGCGCGCACCTGATTATGACCAACTGGAATTTGGAAAGCGATTGGGCAGCCACCAAGCTCAAAAAAGATTGGAAAAAATTAGCGCCAAACGACTATTTGATTCCCTGGAAATCCAAAGACGGTACAGTGGTGGTGGAGCGGTATTATCATCACTTTACCCCCGAAGCTCTCGAAACCTTGGTAAAAAAGGCCGGATTTGAAATTGTGAAAATCTGCTATTCTAGCGGGGCAGGGGAGACTAAAAAGAAAGAAGGTAAAAACCTAGTTTGTATCGCAATTAAGCCAAAAAAACGCCATAGTGTGGATAACTTCGTTGACCCAAGCTAAGGCCACTGGTAGAGTTAATCATTA
>CAYUBH010000052.1:0-3739 GCA_964442985.1 uncultured Gammaproteobacteria bacterium | reverse complement strand
TCACTTGACCAACTGGTTTGCCACCTTTGGCAATCACTGTTGGGACAAACTCTTCGTCATAAACCTTTTGGTCGTATGATTCTTGAATGCTTGCGAGTGGATCTTCGGCCACTCTGTCGGCTACACCCTCAGCCATAGCACGATAGGCTTTCTCAATGCGAGGCCAACGATTATCTCGATCCATTGCATAATAACGACCAGACACACTCGCCAACTGCCCCACTCCAAGCTCTTTCATTTTAGCCAGAAGTTGCTCTACAAAACCTTTACCACTATCAAATTTACAATCACGACCATCTAAAATAGCGTGAACAAAAACGTTGGTAAAATTATTACGTTTACAAAACTCCAAGAGAGCATACAGGTGTTCGGTACTTGCGTGCACATTACCCGACGTCAAAAGACCAATCAAATGAATGGCCGACTTTTTCTGTTCAGTTTGAAGCAAAGCGTGAAGAAAAGCTTGATTAGTAAAAAAAGCTCCCGAAGTAATTTCCTGATTAACCCGCGGACAGGATTGATAGTAAATACGCCCCGCCCCAATATTCAAATGCCCCACTTCCGAATTACCAATTTCCCCAAACAACAAACCTACCTCGTTGCCCGAGGCATGGATAGTCATTGAGGGATAATTCTTTAAATAACTATTAAAATTCGGTAACTTAGCTCGAGTAATAGCATTACCCTCAGATGCTGGGGCCACTCCCCAGCCATCAAAAATAGCGAGAACAACAGGACGATACGGCATACATTAAGCAATAAGTGATTTACCAGTCATTTCTTTAGGAACAGCTACCCCCATCATATGAAGGAGGGTCGGGGCAACATCGGCCAATTTGCCAGGATGAAGCTTTTTACCCGGGGCAAGGTGCCAGGCAGTGTAATCCTTCTTTGAACCAATGATAATGCATGGAACCGAATTAGTCGAGTGCTCCGAATCTATCTCGCCAGTTTTCATATTTACCATCTCCTCAACATTTCCATGGTCGGCCGTGATAACACCTTGCGCACCATGCTCTTTCATCGCTTTGGTAAGACGATTAAGGGCGGTATCGACAGCAGTAACAGCCCGCTCAGCGGCCGCAAAATTACCGGTGTGCCCCACCATATCCGCATTAGCGATATTAACGGCGATAAAATCATACTCTCCCCCTTCGATAGCAGCAATAACATAGTCGGTGATTTCTTTAGATTTCATTTCCGGATCGCGCTCAAAATCAAGTACTGTATCAGAGGCAATTTTCACCCAGCGCTCATCACAAAAATGTTGGGCATAGCCACCATTCAAAAAATACGTAATGTGAGCAAATTTTTCAGACTCGGCGACATACAGCTGTTTGAGTGGGCAAAGCGTTGGGACCAAACCATTTTTGACATCATGACTTGGGTAGGCAGTCAAAACATCAGGTAAATCAGGGCCGTAATCAGTCATAGTGACAAAACGAACTCGTTTATAGACCTTAGCACGCTTAAACGAATCAGCATTCATCTCTTCAAATTGCGGTTGAGCAAATGTTTTAGTGAGTTGGCGGGTGCGATCACTGCGCAAATTAAAGAAAATAATCGCATCTTTTTCTTGAACCAAAGCAGTAGGCTTGCCTTTCTTGCCAATAATCGTTGGTTTGATAAATTCATCACTCTCACCAGAGTTGTAAGCAATCGTAATCGCCTCTTCGGCACTTTCTACCATTCGGCCCTTACCTTCGGTGAGTGCCTGGTAGGCCAGCAATGTTCTTTCCCAATTCTTATTTCTATCCATACCGTACAATCGCCCCATAATCGTGGCGATTTTTTCGGTACCATACAAATGACCCTGAAGATCTTTCAGAAAATGAAGGGCGTCATGCTGACCAGAATCTCGACCGTCAGTAAATAGATGTAAAAATATTTTCTCCATTCCTTCTTGATGACACAAATCCAGGAGCGCATAGAGATGATCTGGATTGGAGTGAGCGCTGTTGTGGTTGGAGAGTAAGCCCATTAAATGGACAGCTCCACCCTCTTCTTTGGTTTGAAGAATAGTTTGACGTAACACATCATTTTTGAAAAACGTCCCGTCACTAATCGAATCAGACACATACTGGGCATCTTGTTTAACCACTCGACCAGCCCCAATATTCAAATGACCTGCCTCACTGTTACCTTCTTGCCCCTTAAACAAGCCAACAGACACGCCGCTCGCCTGAAGCTCGGCGTGAGCAAAGGTGCTGAGCAACGAAAAAAAGTGCGGAGCGGTCGCCGGTGTCATCGGATTGCTGTGGGCATCTTCACGCGCTATCCCCCACCCATCGAGAATAATAAGCACTGTCGTTCGTTTGCTCGGCATATCACAGAACAAAACTATAGCCCGAGTTCGAGCTCGATTTCCATAAGACGATTATATTTTTCTACTCGTTCCGAGCGAGACATTGAGCCAGTTTTGATAAACTCAGAATTAACCGCGACAGCCAAATCAGCAATAAACGTATCTGATGTTTCACCACTGCGGTGTGACACACTTGTTTGGTAGCCATTTTCTTTGGCCATAAGAATCGTATCAATCGTTTCAGATAATGTTCCGATCTGGTTTACTTTGATCAAAATAGCGTTGGCGACACCTTCTTTGATACCACGCTCTAAGCGCTCTTTGTTGGTAACAAATAAATCGTCACCAACAATACTAATTTTCTTACCAAGCTCTTTGGTAAAGGTTTGCCAATTTTCCCAATCATCTTCGGCCAGCGGATCTTCAATAGAAATCAATGGATATTTTTTGACCCATTGCGCCATTGTGGTAATCATTTTAGCTGGACGCCAACCTTGTTTGGGGCCAACAAAATAGTAAACGCCATGGCGGTGGAATTCGGAAGCAGCTACATCAAGCCCGAGGAACACGTGCTTACCCGGCTCCCAACCAGTGTATCTAATCGCTTCCATAATAAGCTGAAGAGCACGTTCATTGTTCAAAAGTGCTGGCGCAAAACCCCCTTCATCACCCACCGAAGTAGCATAGCCTTTTTGACTCAAAATATTAGCGAGGGCATGAAAAATTTGCGACCCCATACGCACTCGTTCGCGAAACAGTTTATGACGAGGAATAATCATGAACTCCTGAATAGACAGGCCGTTATCAGCGTGACGACCACCGTTCAAAATATTCATTGTTGCAATCGGCATACGATACCCTCGCTCTGGAATCTTATAGACATGGCGAATATATTGGTAGAGCGGAATACCGAGCGCCAGAGCACCAGCTCGAGCTGCTGCCAAAGATACAGCCAAAATAGCGTTCGCTCCTAATTTGCTTTTGTTTGGGGTGCCATCAAGCTCGAGCATGCGAGTATCAATTGCTCGAATCTTATCGATCGACAAGCCTTTAAGTGCTGGAGCAATAATAGTGTTTACATTAGTAACTGCCTTCAAAACACCTTTACCACCGTAGCGTTTACCACCATCACGAAGCTCAATTGCCTCATGTGTTCCCGTGGAAGCCCCCGACGGAACCTTGGCCGAAGCCGTAATACCATTATCCAATGTAATTTTCGCTTCTACCGTGGGATTACCACGAGAATCAAGCACCTCCCGGGCTAGAATCGACTTAATTTTCATAGAGAAAAGATTAACAATACTAGGCGGTAGTATAGCATAGGGCAAGCGAACAAAAAAGAGCCCGTCAAGGCTCTTTTTAGAAGTATTTTTTACCAACGTTTTGAGGAGTAAATCTTGTAGGTGACACTGACATTCATACCGATATCGTTGC
>CAYUBH010000051.1:2002-3811 GCA_964442985.1 uncultured Gammaproteobacteria bacterium | reverse complement strand
TCGGACAGCCGATTGCCGACAACTGAGCCCGAATTTGATGCGACCGCCCGGTGCCGAGTTGAATTTTAAGTAAAGAAAAACGAGTATTTTTTTTCACCACTTCGTAACGCAAATCAGCTCGCTGAAAATCAGGTTTTTCAACCGAAGAAATAAGAACCTTATTCTTGTCTTCTTCTTTTTTAATATAATGAACAATGGTATCAGCCTGTTTTGGTGGAGCGCCAACAACTACAGCGTGATATATCTTTTCCACAGTATGCGCCCGAAATTGTTCTGATAAACGCCCAGCACCTTTGGACGTCTTACCAAAAACAATCACCCCAGAAACAGGGCGATCGAGACGATGTACTAAACCAAGAAAAACTTTCCCAAGCTTGTGATATTTATTTTTGAGGTAATATTTTACTTCGTCCATGAGAGTGGAATCGCCAGTATCATCACCTTGTACCAAAACACCGGCTGGTTTGTAGACCGCAATCGTATGATTATCTTCGTACAGCACCTGTAAATGCATAAATTAGAGCGAACTCCAGCGAGCAAAAATACCGCACGGCAATAAACGATCACTTTTTGACTCTTGAATAGTCAATTCCCCTACTTCAATCTCACCACCAAGCCCTTCTACCACATCGGCTAGATTGTTTTTGTACGCCAAAGCTGAATAACCAGAGGCGTAACCATTGATAAGGACAAACAACGGCTTGTCGGATAGAATTTTTTTACACAAATCAAGCAACATTGGAAAATGCTCTTCAATTTTCCACACTTCTCCATTTGGGCCATGTCCAAATGCTGGCGGATCCATAATAATCCCGTCATATTTTCGTCCACGCTTAATTTCGCGCTTCACAAATTCAACAGCATCATCCAAAATCCAACGAATTGGCTTGGCGGCCAAATCCGAAGCAGCCGCATTGTCGCGCCCCCAACCAATCGCTGTCTTGGAACCATCGACATGACAGACCTCAGCCCCAGCTTGCGCCGCTGCCAAACTCGCCCCGCCAGTGTAGCCAAACAAATTCAAAACTTGTACCGTTCGTCCAGCTTTTTTAATTTTTTCACGCATCCACTGCCAATTCTGAGCCTGCTCAGGAAACAATCCCGTATGTTTAAACGGCGACAATTTGATATACATACGTAACCCGGCAAAAGCGATATCCCAGCGCTCCGGTACGACAAAACGAGTTTTCCAAGCAGTATCTTTGCCCGACGCCAAACCACCTTTAGTCATCGTTTTTTCACGATTAAAATAAGCATCGGCTTTATTCCAAGTCGCTTCTGGTAATCGTTTTTTCCACAACGCTTGTGGATCAGGACGAGTAATTAAAATTTTTCCGTAGCGCTCCAGTTTTTCACCGTCACCACTATCGAGCAATTCGTAGTCGTCACTCGCCGTTGTCGAAACAATTGAATAATCCATACAAAAAATTATTTTCCAGTATACTCTATTTCACTTTCATCTAATCGTTTGAGGCCTTCACCACTCATGACCTGCTCATGCACGTGGGCCACCAGCCCCGGCAAACGCCCCACCAAGAAAAACCCTTTGGCAAGCTCAGCCGGATACCCCATATCAAGAATAATCGCCGCCATCGCCCCATCAATATTGAGCGGTAATGGTTTGGAAGCCAATGCTTGCAATTCTTTGCCAAAAGCTACTGCCAAAACACAGTGTTGTTTGTAAAAACCAGTCTTTTTAGCCATAGCCAAGAGAATTTTGGCTCGCTCATCGACAGCCAGCACTTTGTGCCCATAGCCTGGTACGCGAACCTTAGCATCTTTGAGTCGTTTTGCCAACCCTGCCAGGTC
>CAYUBH010000051.1:0-1902 GCA_964442985.1 uncultured Gammaproteobacteria bacterium | reverse complement strand
GTCCACAAAAGAGCAATAACTTCAACAAAACTTTTTTGTTGAATAAGAGCGGTTAATTTTTTACCACGAATATGTTCCCCTTCTTCAGTAATCTGTGTCAAAGCTGTTTTCCACTGCATACAAATACATTAATAATTATAACGATCATTATAACGATCTCGACGAAAAACCCATTTAAGAATCAAATACAGCACAAACACACTTAATACAGCTGCCACTACTCGTTTTGGCTCATTATTATCAGTAATCACGAGCCAGCCTCGTTTCATACCTTCAAAATAAGGCGCTGCTTTATCTACATACTGTCGCAATTTGTGATACCACGCTTCTCCTTCGGCGATAACCGACTTTGTTTGATTATAGGCAGACGAAATTTTGCCGGCCGTAGTGGTAATTGTCGAAGCAACATCTTCAGCTCTATTTAAAATCTGACGATTTTTATCCAAAACCTCTTGAAACATCGACTCATCAGTTGATGATGTGTTTTGCGGAGAGGTGGTGAGCATGGCCACGATTTTTTCACCCAAAACTTGTGGAGATAGTTTCTTTTTTGCCCCCTCTTCTACCACTTCAAGAGCAACTGAACCAAGAACGACATTAGAAATAGACCCTGAACCAGCCGAGCCAACAGCTGCCACCTGATCTACCGTCACCGGAGTGGCTGTTTTTGCCCCCAAGGCGAGCGGAGACCCAGTAGAGCGCACTGTTTGCTCGAGCGGTACTGTTGAAGTAGCCCCAGAGGCAGTTCGCGCTATTAGTCTTTCCAGCCGAGCCTGCACCGCATGCTCACCAGAGCCTGGCTGCCACAGTGCTTTAAGTTGCAGAGCTTGCTCTTTGACCAAACCAACAAACGGAGTGGTGGTAATAAGTGTTTCATTGTCATAAAACCCTACCACACCATCAAGTAGTGGAAAGTCATTATTAATAACCACCGTATATAAAGTAATTGGCTGTGAAGCTGAAAAAGTTGTGGTCGAAAACCACAAACCAGTGCTCGGTACAAACCCAACAGTCGCCGCAGAAACGGCGCTTGGGAACAAAAATAAAGCTAATGCTACGAGAATACTACGCATACGGCTGTACCAATTGTACCAGGTCTTCATAACGATCGGCAATCATCACACCAACAGCACTCAAAGCCTTTTCTTTTTCTTCAGCCCCCTGGCCTTTGGCCACAATCGCCCCAGCATGACCAACGTTCATTCCTTCTGGAAACATATTGGCAAATTTTCCGCCAATATATATCGCGAGCGGTTTGGTAAATTCTTTTTTCTTGATCGCTTCAATAATTTCAAACTCATAACTACCGCCATGTTCACCAAAAATGGCCACAACTTTTGTCGCCGTATCTTTTTCAAACAACCGAAGCAAATCAGCGTAGGTTGTCCCCATCAACAAGTCGCCACCGACGTGCACAGCCGCACTCTGGCCCAAGCCAGCTTTACGCATTTGCCACGACAGTTCATTAGTCATACCACCAGAACGAGAAATAATCCCCACACTCCCTGGTTGAAAAATTTCATTGACCAACGGACCACCAACCACGCCAATTCTACCGACACCTGGAACAATTAGACCGAGCGAGCTCGGACCAACAATCCGTACACCTTTTTCTTTGGCCATCGCCAAACAATATGCGGTATCCTTAATTGGAATACGCTCTACAATAATATTAATAAGCGGGATACCGGCTTCAATCGCTTCCACAATGGCTGCTTTAGCAGCAAATGGTGGGACATAAATAGCTGTTGTGTTTACTTCTGGAAACTTTTCCAAAGCCTCAGCAACCGAATTAAATACCGGGCGACCCTCTACTTCTTGTCCGCCTTTTTTCGGGGTCACACCACACACCACTTGAGTGTGGTAATCACTCATCGCTTTCACCGCTTTTTGTCCTTCTTT
>CAYUBH010000050.1:1811-4249 GCA_964442985.1 uncultured Gammaproteobacteria bacterium | reverse complement strand
GCTGCAGTCGCATAGATTTCTTGGTTCCATGGTTCATCCATCATTTCTTCGAGCGCTTGGTAGGCAGTTTTTTCAAAATCCAACCCCGAAAAATCTTGGCGATAATAGCCAACCCGGACATCTTTGGTAATAGCCGCTCCAGATTCCTGACCAGTCGCCAACGCTTCGAGGAAGGTGCTTTTACCAATCCCGTTTGGCCCCTTCACCAAGAGACGTTGTTTCTTGCGGAGCGCGAGTGGGACACTCAATGTTTTACGAGTTGGTTCGTGATTAATCATCACCCCAACAGAATTAATAGTCACAACAGGCCCTACAATATCTGTCTGAGCAGGAATAATGAACTCATTAATTGTTTTATCTTCTTGGCGCTCGTCTACCATTTCTTCTTCAGCTTCGGCTACCTGTTCTTTGAGCTTACTCGCCAATTTACGCATCTTACCACCTTTATGTGCGAAAAAGTTTACTTTATCTTTTTTATCTTGAATGCTTTTCTTAAGCTGAGCATTTTTGGCTCGTTCGCGCTCAATCTGTGCTTCAATTTCACCGAGCACACTGTAGTAGTCGCCGATGTATTGCTCCACTTTGTGGGTGTAGGAGTCGAGATACAAGACGCCGTGAGTGAAGGCGTTCAAAAAGTTGGCGTCGTGGGAAATAACCAAACAGGTCTTCGGATAGTCCATCAAAAACTGAGTGAGGTGTTCAATACCCTGCGTATCCAAATTGTTGGTTGGCTCATCAAGGAGTAGAATATCTGGCTCTTGGATAAGCGCATAGGCGAGAAGCAAACGCGCCTGCTGACCACCAGAGAATTGTTTAATTTTTCGATCGAGTGGAGCGACCAGGTGCACGACTTCGAGCACATCTTTAATACGCTTCGGCAGATCGTACATTTTTTTATCAAAAGCGGAAGCAAAAAATTCTTCCACGGTTTTTTCCATATTATCACGCTTCATCACCTGCGTGGCGATAGCGATGGTCGCGCCGAGACCAAGATGTACTCCCCCACTGTCTGGCTTCAAATCGCCAGTAATCATTTTGAAGATGGTACTTTTACCGGCACCGTTTTGCCCCATGATGGTGATTTTGGCATTTTCACGAATAGAAAAACTGGCCTCGTCGAGGATAGTTTTGGTATGGTCATAATTAAATGACACTTCGTCAAAGCGGACAATAACGTCGCCGTGGTTCATAGAGTGCAAAAGAGTGAATTACTGAGGCTATGGTATACCATGAAAAAGAGAGAAAGTCAACGCGGAGAACCAAAAAACCTCGCTTGGCAAGCGGGGTTTTGTTAATCAGGCTATTTGGCAATATGTATTTCTACCGCTCTATCAAGTGGAGCGGTTATACGCATAGACTTGATAATGTCGTTCCAGTACGGTGAGCTCAGGTTTTCCCAACGCTTAATATTTACTTGAGTACCGTCCGACGAGATGACCATTTCTGGTGTTGGCGTGTCATTGTCCGGCGTTGGGCAGACGATATAGGTTGAGCCGGCTCCACCAGAAGCATTACAGTGTGTGGGAATTTGAAACGTGGCAATACCTCCAACAGTGAGCTCTTTTTTGGAAACAATTTGTTCTGTTACTACCGGCGAGCATCCGGCACCAACGAGGAGCATAAGCGCTGTTGTAAAAAAGATTTTTTTCATACACTATTTTAAGAGTTATTTTTTGGCGGTAGCGGAAAAAACATACTGACTCGTTTTTTATATTCCGCAAATTCTGGTTTTTCAGCCATTTTCTTTTCCAACAGCGGAACACCAGAAACTTTTAAAATTAAGAAGGTAATCATAAGTGGCCCGACAATTCCCAGCATGCCACCAGGTACAGCGAGAGCGCTTAGCCCTATTCCCCACCACTGCGTTACTTCACCAAAGTAGTTCGGGTGACGACTATATCCCCATAAACCACTTTGGATTATTTTTCCTTTATTTAGCGGATTACTAATAAAACGAGCGAGCTGTGCATCGCCAACCGCTTCAAACAAAAATCCTACCAACCAAATACCAATAGCCAGGACGTCTAACACACCCAGGGGCTGACCAGCGCTACGGTTGATAAACATCACCGGCAGAGCAATACAATAGAGTAAAGCGCCTTGTAAAAGGTACACTTGCGCGTATGAGCGGAGATAAAACCATTTCCCCCATTCCTGACGCCAGGCGAGGTAACGATAGTCTTCACTCTTTCCTTTATTGCGACGATAAATGTGCCAGGCCAATCGCACTCCCCACACCGTGACCAAACTATTCACAACGAGCCCGCGCAACGATGTTTCTTCAGACAAAAAATAGGCTACCCAGGCTACAACCACAAACCCTAATCCCCAAGCACTGTCTGCAACATCATTTCTTTTTTTCAGCAGAGAAATAACAAACCAAACATTCATGTAGCCAAATAAGACGATGGCGAGTATAGAAAAATAGCTCATACGCC
>CAYUBH010000050.1:0-1711 GCA_964442985.1 uncultured Gammaproteobacteria bacterium | reverse complement strand
AAAGGGATTTTTTCAACAGCAAACCATTCTGGTCGCATCTCTTCGCTTTCCAGTATAGCACCTTCCCACTCTTCCGAAAAATACACGTGAGCCAAAAGATCCCAAGTTGGATTGTGCGGAAAGTAGAAAGATAATTCGGCGACTTTGATGAGATTGTTTGGCTCAACACCAATCTCTTCGCGCGCTTCTCGCTTGGTAGCTCCCTCAACAGTTTCTCCTGACTCAATTTTACCTCCAACACCGTTCCACTTCCCCATTCCAAATCCGCGTTTTTTCATCGCTAAACAGAGCTCAGAAACCAAGCCGTTCTGGCGTTTGATGAGAAATAGCAGGGTGACAGGGCGAAGGGTACTCATAGTGGTTTTACTATAGCCTAGTAGGTGGGAAAGTACAAGAAAACAAAAAGACACCCATTTGGGTGTTTTTTTGTTTGAGCGGAGAGGGGGAGATTCGAACTCCCGAGGCCTTGCGGCCTGCAGCTTTAGCAAAGCTGGACGATAGACCACTCTGACACCTCTCCAGGCTGTGTGGAACGACTGTAATACTACTCAAAAATTGCCCTACCGTCAAGGTGTGGTATACTAGGCAGGAATCCTATGAAACAGCGTATTTTAACCCTTATTCTCGCTAGTTTGGCAGTGTATGCCTTTGCTTTTTCTATCCTGTCTCGCACCTTTGATGGCGATTTTGGTTGGCACCTGCGTTTTGGGCAAGAAACCCTTGCTGGCCACCTCCCCTATCTCGACACCTATACCTATACCTTTTTTGGTCGGCCGTGGAACAATCATGAGTGGGGCGGAGATGTGCTCTTCTGGCTTATCTACGACACCACCACCAATGTTGGGCTGACCGCTTTTATCGCGCTTGGTGTCACCCTCGCTTTTCTTCTCTTCCCGGTTATTTTCTGGAAACGGTTTTCGCTCCCCACTATTCTCGCCAGTGGTCTGGCTCTTGCTACCGTTGATTATATTCTCTCCATGCGCCAAACGACCATGGCGCCGTTATTATTTGTTGCTCTTCTGTATCTTCTGGAGTGCTTCCCTCGTCGTCCGCGCTTGGCTTTTTGTGTTATCCCACTCATGTGGGCGTGGTCGGCTTTCCACGGCAGTTGGATCCTTGGCTACATGACCATCGCCGTCTATGCCTTTGGTAACGTGCTTGAATATTTTAGTTATCACTATATCCCCCGCTTAGCGAGCGGTGCGTTTTGGCGACTAAAAGACTACGCGCTGATTGGTGGAGCAACACTCGCGTCTATTCTTGCTATCGCTATTAACCCCTACGGCTGGCATCTCCTAGCTGAAGTGGGTAGTTATTTTACCGAAAATTATTTCAAACAATACATCACTGAATGGTTGCCAAGTTACACCTATCCAGTCTATTGGTCATTTTTTGTCTTAGTCGCCATTGTTGTAATTTTTACTGTACGTGGATTTTTGGCCAAGAAAATTACCATTCCACAGTTGGGTGTTATTGCGATGATACTGCTCAGCGCTGTTCTTTATCGCCGGAACGCATTGTATTTCGCTATGCTCGCGACTCCGTTTATTGCCTATATTTTCACCACTGTGTGGGAAGCTTTTTCGCAAAGGTTCGCTAAGCACCAAAAAATATTTTCTCTCGGGATACTGGCAATAGCAGTAGTAGTTATTGGTTATTTTTTCCGGATCGCTTGGTATATCCCCGACCCGTGGGTCAACGACGCCTTTCT
>CAYUBH010000049.1:0-4487 GCA_964442985.1 uncultured Gammaproteobacteria bacterium | reverse complement strand
AGACAAAAGATAACTAAAACAATTTGAATCGGCATCATACTGACTAGTTAATAAATGAACCGAAAATAAGATCAATTATAATACGAATACCACCGCGCAGACCCTGACCATATTCATGGTACGTTACTTCCACTGGAAATTCAATAAACGGCAGGGCGTTGGTATGTACTTGGCGAACAATATCGGTGTTGTGTGCCATGCCATCATAACGAATAACAATTTTTTCGATAGCCGAACGAGTGAGAATACGAAAACCATTATGTGCGTCGGACAAATACAAACCAGTAAAAAAATAATTCAATACTCGCGCCACTGGCAAAATAGCCGACCGTTTAAACCATGGTACTTGGGAGCGAGAATCAAGAAAGCGTGACCCAAACAATACATCTGCTCGGGCGACAGTAAGCGCTTCAATCGCTGGAGCGATATCAGCTGGATTAAATTGTTCGTCAGCATCAAAATGAATAACGAGCTTCGCCCCCAAAAGTAAAGCATACTCGTTCCCAGTTTGTAATGCCGCCCCTTGCCCACGATTGACGACGTGACGAAGCACTGTCGCCCCAGAAGAGCGCGCCTCCCCTGCTGTATCATCAGTTGAGCCGTCATCTACCACCACTACATGAGTGAAGCCATGTTCAAAAAGGCCGCGGATAACGCGACCTATTTTTTGAGCTTCATTATAGGCTGGGATAACAACAACCTGCATACAGCTTATCTAAGCGACGGCGAGCCAAAATCATTATTAAACATCAGGGCTTCGCGGTGGGCAATCACGTAATCAATTGTTTTACGCAAACCGTCTTCGAGGCGAACCAAAGGCATCCAGCCCATGGTTTCCTTAGTATAGGTTAAATCAGGAATACCCTTGCGTGTCAAGAAGAGGAGGGGCTTTTCAAAGACCAGTTTTGACTTAGAATTAGTCATAGAAATCACCGCTTCAGCCACCTCTTTATACGGTACTTCTCGGTCGCCACCCAAGTTGGCAATCAACGTTGCCGGATCAGCCGCCATCAGACGGACCAACCCGTCAACCATATCGGTCACATAGCACAGTGACGTCGAAAACGATTCATCACCATAAATGACCAAATCTTTGCCTTGAAGCGCGTTGTAAATAAAATCAGGAATCAACCTTTTTTCAAGCAGCGCCATGTTTGGGCCATAGGTGGTAAAAACACGTGCAATCTTAGCGTCAATCCCATAGACCTGGCGATAGGTATCCACGCAGGTTTCGGCAAAACGTTTTCCTTCGTCGTAGCAGGCGCGGGGTGAAATATGGTGTACCACCCCATGATCAGTTTCTTTAAAAGTTCGACGATTGTCGACACTTTCGCCATACACCACCGAGCTCGAAGTAAATAAATATTTAGCTCGATACTTCACTGCCAAATCGAGCGAATTAATCATCGTCACCGAATTAGCTCGGAGCGCGTCCATTTTCATCTTTTCAAAATTTTCCGGATTGGCGCTGCAGGCCAAATTATAAATCTCTTGAATCCCCTGAAATTTCACTCGAAACTTATCAAGCTCATCAAAGGCGTTCAAATCAATCGGGGTTGTGACATCGTGATTGATAAATTCAAAATCAGGATACTGCAATAAATGTTTAATGTTGTTCGGGTGCGAGTTGGTAAAGTTATCAATACAGATAACATTCGCATCGCGAAGCAACCGCTCGCACAAGTGCGAACCGATAAACCCGGCCCCTCCAAGGACAAGGACATTCTTTTTTTCAAAAATTGGCATTGAATCCACCATACAATAGGTTTATATAAAGAGTATGTAACAAGAAGTATACCATTTTTAGCGGGAAACTGGCAAAGTTACTTTACCTTGTTCAGTATTACGGTTGTCACGAACACTAAACTTCCCTCCAAGCGAAGTATACGGAACAAATCCAAGCTGTCCATGCGCCCCGCGAACAACCAACAAACGCCAAACTTTTTTGGCACTCACCGCCCCCAAACTATCAAAACGAGCTGTTTTCAAAGAAACATCGACAACAGCCTGCATAGTCTCTTTACCACGTTCAAACAGTAAAACAACTTGCTCTCCCCCGTCGCCTTGGAGCGGTGCCATCGTCATGGTAACAAACGATCGTATATTTGGAACGGTGTACGAAGCGACTTCGTCATTTAACAAATTAAATTGCTCCAAAAGCAACCCTTTATTTTTAGTAATTCGAGCAAAAACAATCACTGGCGATTGAATACCGGTGGACCAAGCGGTGACACTGTCGTTCACCACATATCCCTTACGCTCGACGCCTTTGGTGTCATAGAGCGCAAAAGTAGATTTTTTACTCTTCGTATTATACCGGCCAACCATCACCGCTCCAGGATACTGATTAACAGAAACTTGACGGATCCCCAGCAGGCGTTCGTTGGCACTAGGCACAAATGGCAGTGAATATTCACTCTCTAAGCCTCCGTCTGGGCGAAGCAAGCGAACATAGTATGTTTTACCGCGTTGCAGTAATAGAGCTACTGTTTTATCGAGCGGATCAGCAGATAAGCTCACAATACGCGAGCCAGAGATAAAGGCTAAAGTAGAAGTTGCGCCAGTTACTACATCGCGCGAAAATACTTGATTACCCGAAAAAGTATAGAGTGATCCTTCGGGCTCAGGGCTCGAAGCACTATCAGCAGTCTCTAAAGCTCGACCAACATTAAGCCGACCTGTGGCAAAACCAGGATTTACCCCGGTGATCGAATCAGCTGTCGAGATAAGCGTAGAAATAATCGTGGGAGCAGTCCAATCCGGGCGACGAGCTTTGAGGAGACCAGCAGAACCAGCCACCAGCGGAGCAGCAAACGATGTCCCACGCCACGGCCCACCAAATGAATTATGATAACCATATTGCGGAGCATAGCGCTCGGTAGAAAATAAGCCATCACCCGGCGCCATGATATCAATACAACTATGCGTATTACTAAAGTCACTAACCATATCACGACTATCAACCGAGCCTACGGCCATAATCCAATTTTCAGCCGAACCTTTGTCGTAGCAAGCTGGAAAGGTGTTAGTGAGCCCACTCACATCCGAAGTATGGTTGCCGGCCGCTGCCACAATCACAATACCTTTTTTATATGCCTGATAGAGTGTTTCTTTGAGAAGCGCATCCCCCACCTCAGACACAAAACTCATGCTAATCACGTCGGCTCCCTCTGCAACTGCGTAATCAACTGCTTTAATAACATTACTAATTGCTCCAGAGCCACGACTGTTAATCGCTCGAAGCGGCATCATCTGCACGTTCCAATTAAGACCAGTGCCATCTCGACCATTATCACCGCGAGCGCCAATTAGCCCAGCAATAATCGTACCGTGGCGTACCGATTCTGGATCGTCCTCAACTTCAAACACCGATGTTCGAGGATTGTTATTGTTTTCTACAAAGTTCCAGCCATGAATATCATCAACATAGCCATTACGATCATCATCAATAGCGTTATCAGGGATCTCTTTTTTATTAACCCACACATTCGGCGACAAATCATCGTGCCAGCTATCAAATCCCGTATCAATAATAGCCACAATCACCTGTTTAGACCCAGTAGAAATATCCCAAGCGGTCGGGGCATTAATCTGCGACCACATCGCCTGCTGATCTCCCAAGCGAGGATCATTGGGGGTGCGTGCCAAAACGCTCGCCGGAGCCGAAAAAACGGTCGCCAGGCTAGCGACCATAAGGATTGCTTTTTTTGCTATAGTGCGATATACTCTGACCATAGATACATACAGTATACTATGTATTATCGTGTCAAACAACTCACTCTTATCCTCGGCGACTTGGGCGTGCTCTATGCCGGTTTTTTTGCTGGTGTCTATGCGCGGTACAACGGCCAACCACTTCCGGGCATTATCCAAGGACTTCTCCCCCACCTGAGCGTTCTGTTTGTTGGCGCCTTAGGCATCATGTTTATCATTGGCCTCTACGACATTGGCAAAAACAGAAATACTGCTGGGTTTTTCAAAAAAATTCTTATCTCGGCCAGTATTTGGATGCTCATCGCCGTTATTTTCTTCTACACCAACACCACTCAAAACGTTACTCCAAAAACCACCCTAGCGCTTATCACACTATGTAGTTTTGGTTTCATTGCCTTATGGCGCGCCTTCTACAACCGTTTTATTTCCACCGCTTTTCTCACCACCAAAGTTATTTTCGCTGGCACTATCGCTGAAACAATCGAAGTGGCCAAACTGCTCGCCTCTGGCCGAGAACATGGCTACGAAGTTTTAGGTTATGTGAGTAAATCAGCCCAGGCTGAGCTTGGCGACCTGCCACACCACACCACCATCAATGGCCTTATCAAAAAAGTTGGTTTCCCCGAGCTGATTGTGGTGTCGCCACCACTCACTAACAACCAAGCAGTCCTCAATGAACTCTATGAAGCAATTTTCCGCCAAACGAGCGTGGTGATGCTCAGTGATTTTTACGAGCAAATTTTTGGGCGCGTTCCTTCCTTTATTTTTTCCGA
>CAYUBH010000048.1:0-4892 GCA_964442985.1 uncultured Gammaproteobacteria bacterium | reverse complement strand
ATAAAATTTTAGATACTATTTTAGTGCTCGCTGATGTGCACGCTGACGCTATCAAGGCCGACCCAGCTCGTGGAGCTGCCGGCACAGTGATTGAGGCGCACGTCGACAAAGGCGCTGGTCCTGTCGCCACTATTTTGGTGCAGACTGGTACACTTCGCGTCAACGACCCGCTCGTAATTAATGGTGAAGTCTACGGCAAGGTGCGTGCCCTCAAAAATCATCGTGGCGAAGCGATTCAAGAAGCTCCTCCAAGTTGTCCTGTTCGTATTCTTGGTTTCAAGCTAGCACCACAAGTGGGCGATGTGCTTGATGTGAGTAAGGCCGGTTCAGCAGAGCAGGTGGATGTGCGTACTAAAAAAGCTATCCAAACTGGTGCTGAAAAACAAACTGTCTCTGTTGCTCAAACTGACACCGACGAAGATACTCATAAAAAGACTCTTAATATCGTGGTCAAAGCCGATACCTTAGGTTCACTCGAAGCACTTATCGGTTCGCTTGAATCTATCAAGACCGAAGAAGTGGCGATTAAAATTATCGGCAAAGGGCTTGGTAACATTACCGCCGACGACGTTTCGCGTGCTCACACCGCTGGCGGTATGATCTTTGGCTTTAGTGTGAACACCTCGCCAAACTCGCTCGAAATGATCCAGTCGACAGGAGTACCGTTCTTCCAGTATACTATTATCTACGACTTGCTCGACAAGGTAAAAGTTGAGCTCGAAAAATTGTTGACAGCTGAAATTATTACGACCGAACTCGGTATTTTCAAAGTCTTGGCTATTTTCCGTACCGAACGCTCCAGTATGATTGTCGGTGGCCGGGTAGAATCTGGTAAATTGTCCAAAGGTTGTAAAGCTCGGGTAAAACGCAATGGCGAAATCATCGCCGTTGGTAAAATCCCAGCGCTTCAATCAGGTAAGCAGTCGATGAATGAAATCCCGCAAGGCAACGAATGCGGTCTTCAATTTGAAGGTAAAATGAAACTAGAAGTAGGCGACGTGCTCGAAGCCTATAAAGAAGAAGAAAAAATTAAAAAACTTATCTTACAAAAATAATGAGTATTCTATGGCGCTTGTCTTTACCGATGCCAACTTCGAAAGCGAAGTAAAAATGGCAAATCAATTGACCTTTGTAGATTTTTGGGCTCCTTGGTGTGGCCCGTGCCAACAAACTGGCCCGTATGTCGACGAAATCGCTTCCGAGCTCGCCGGCCAGGTGAAAGTCGGCAAAGTGAACGTGGATGAAAATCCTAACGTCGCTGGCGAATATAATGTGATGAGTATTCCCACCTTCCTCGTGTTCAAAGACGGCTCAGTCGTTGATGAAATCGTAGGCGGTGTGCAGAAAGAAAAAATGCTCGAAGTTATCAAAAAACACATGTAATTAGACAAATCCTCGCTCCGGCGAGGATTTTTTTATCCATATTGCAATTTTGCATCGTCGGGTATACGATTACCTATCTTTAGTTTTAAGTATTTTTGTATGGCCCACTCTGCTTTTGAAAACGCTCTCCAACAATTGGATAACGCAGCTAAGAAAATCAATCTTGCTCCGCATATACTGGAGCGACTCAAAAAACCACAAGCAGTCCATCGAGCAACTATTTCGGTTGCCATGGATTCTGGCGAAGTTAAAGAATTTGTTGGTTTTCGTAGTCAGTATAACAACGCTCGCGGACCATACAAAGGTGGTATTCGGTTTCATCCGAATGTTTCAGAAGACGAAGTGACTGCTTTGTCGTTTTGGATGGCGATTAAATGTGCCACCCTCAATCTACCTCTCGGTGGTGGTAAAGGTGGAGTGATTGTGAATCCAAAAGAATTGTCGGTGGGGGAGACTGAGAGGTTGTCTCGTGGATATATTCGCGCACTCTACACGCATCTTGGGCCAACCAAAGATATTCCAGCGCCAGATGTGTATACCACGCCACAAATTATGGGTTGGATGCTTGATGAGTATGAGCAGTGTGTCGGACATCACGCGCCAGGAGTGATTACCGGAAAACCACTTAGCCTTGGCGGGTCAGCCGGGCGTGGCTTTGCCACCGCGCAAGGCGGGGTGTATGTGCTTGAAGAAGCGATGAAAAAGCTTGGAAAAAATCCACGTGAAACAACAGTGGCCATTCAAGGATTTGGCAACGCCGGGAGTCATATGGCGCATATTTTGAGCGGTCTTGGATATAACATTGTTGCGGTGAGCGATTCCAAAGGGGCAATTTCCGCCCCAAAGGCGCTTGCTATCGGAGCGCTTGAAAAACACAAAGAAGCCACGGGTAGTGTGCTTGGTTTTGCTGGCACGACCACTATTTCCAATGCAGAATTATTAGAGCTCAAAGTAGACGTTCTGGTGCCGGCAGCGCTTGAAAATCAGATTACTGCCGAAAACGCTGACCGTATACAAGCGAGTATTGTCGCAGAGTTGGCCAACGGCCCGACCACCCCAGAAGCTGACGCGATACTCTTTAAAAAAGGCGTGCTCGTGATTCCAGACGTGCTCACCAACGCCGGTGGTGTCACGGTGTCCTATTTTGAACAAGTGCAAAATGCCATGAATTATTATTGGGAGGAAGAAGAGGTATTGGTTAAACTCAAAAAATTAATGACCGCCGCTTTCACTTCGGTTTGGGCTAACAAAGAGAAGCACAGCGTTGATCTTCGCACTGCCGCTTTTATTTTGGCAGTGGAGCGAATCGCGCTCGCTATGAAAGATAGAGGCTGGAAATAAGCTATGCCAGAATTACCAGAAGTTGAAACCATTCGTCGCGATTTAGTTGCTAAAATCTGCCACAAAAAAGTGGTGGCAGTTGATGTTGTGCGGGATAAAGCGGTGCGCGGGTCGGCTGAGCCGTTACCCGAAGCGATGACTGGTAACACGATTGAAGCGATTGAGCGGGTGGGGAAGCTCCTCATGTTTCATTTGCGTCGTCCGGAGTTGTATTTGTTGGTGCATCTCAAAATGACCGGTCAGCTTATTTATGCCAAAGGCACAAAAATACTCGCTGGTGGACATAGTCAGACTCCGCTCCAGACACTCCTCGCGATAGATCCGAGTAAAAGTCTCAAAGCGCACCGAGAAACACTCGAATGGAAGCTCCCTGACAAGCATACTCAGATTATTTTTCATTTTAATGATGGTGGTGTTTTGTATTTCAATGACATGCGCCGGTTTGGTTACGCGCGCCTCGTGACGCCGGCAGATAAGCAGGCGATTGAAGCAACCTACGGGATTGAGCCGCTCACTAAACGATTCACTCGAGAAGCGCTAAGTGGAGTGTTGAAGCGTCGCTCGGCGGTACTTAAAGCAATTCTTCTTCGCCAGGATGTCATTGCGGGGATCGGCAATATTTACGCTGATGAAATTTGCCATTTAGCGAAAGTGTTGCCATGGCGAAAAACTGACAGTCTGACAGATGCTGAAATCCGTGCGTTATTTGAAGCGTCCAAGAAAATTATTGCACTCGCCGTCAAAGAGCGAGGAACAACGTTTAATAACTATGTGGACAGCGACGGGCGAACTGGTAATTTTGTCAGATTTCTCAAAGTCTATGAACGCGACGGGGAGCGGTGCCTGACTTGTAAAAAAGATCTTATACATAAAAAGAAAATTGCTGGCCGGGGCACGCATTTTTGCCCGCTTTGTCAAAAATAGCTATTCTCCGTGACCGATTGACAAAAACCCTTAAAATAAGCATAATGGCGACATCCCTTGTAGGTACGTCAACCCAAAAAGCGGAGGTCGTCAATGGACGACAATCAGGACATGAAGGATTGGAAGGTTAGGGTCATTTTGGCGGTTTTCTGTCTTGTTGCTGGCTATGCCATCGAGAAGACCAAGCAGGAGTTGGCCCCCAAGCTCTTGATAGAGTTCTATTTTGAAGAAAGTCCTGAACATGTTGGTGATTTCGGGATCATTCAGTATGGGGCCAATTGGAGCCAGGAAACCGCTGAGGTGCATATGGAAACAGGCCGCCTCATCACGGCCGCCGAGGCTACCCCGGAGTTACTCGCCGCTTATAGTCAAGTAATCCGAAATCGGGGAGACGAATCTTTGTGTGTTGACGGTCAGGAGCTTGAGCCGGGGCATTGCCTGAAGTGCTACCATTTCGATGTCTCTGTGGTGCCCTGCGACCACACCCCGCATCGCTCTACGTATCTTGTGACCTACCACTAGGCTTAGTTTGCCCGGTGTTGTAAGGGATCCGCCCGTCTTTCGTTCTACACGACAGCCGGGCTTCCTTATTTATAGCTTGCTTTTTATCCGTCCTCTCGGTAGAATGGACTCATTCTCTTGATTACGTTGTATGCCAAAATACGATCCAAAAGCAATTGAGCCAAAGTGGCAAAAACAGTGGAAAAAAGACGGTACCTTTGAAGCGTCTGAAGATGCTTCCAAGCCTAAATTTTATGGTTTGATTGAGTTTCCGTATCCGTCTGGCGCCGGGCTCCACGTGGGGCATCCTCGGCCATTTACCGCCATGGACGTCATCACCCGCAAGCGTCGTATGGAAGGGTTTAACGTGCTCTATCCGATTGGTTTCGATGCCTTTGGTTTGCCAACCGAAAATTACGCTATCAAGACTGGTCGCGCGCCGGCTGAAGTGACTGCGGAAAATATTGCCAATTTTACCCGTCAGCTGACCTCGCTTGGCTATGGCTTTGATTGGTCGCGCGCTGTTGATACCACTGATCCAAAATATTTCAAATGGACGCAGTGGATTTTTTTACAACTTTACAAACACGGTTTGGCCTACAAGAAAAACCAGCCGATTAACTGGTGCCCGAAAGATAAAATTGGGCTTGCTAATGAAGAAGTAGTGCAGGGCTGTTGTGAACGCTGCGGCACCGCTGTTGAACAGCGCAACAAAGAACAGTGGATGCTCGCTATTACCCAGT
>CAYUBH010000047.1:0-4931 GCA_964442985.1 uncultured Gammaproteobacteria bacterium | reverse complement strand
GGCTCGAGCTCTTTGGTCTCCGCCTCCAAAGTATCGTCTCCCCAAGTATGGAAGACAGTTCGCTTAGTCGCATGTTACTTCTTCCGAACATTTTAGAAAAAATTACGACGCATCCGGTTGTTGGCGAAGGCTTAGGCGCGACAGTCTCAGCCTACAGCCCCGTATTTGAAACTATTGTCACCACTCCGCATTTTGACTGGGGCTACCTCGAGCTCTTGGCTGAGCTTGGGCTTATCGGCGTTATCATTTGGGTAGTGGGTATCGCTATAATTTTTCAGCGCATCAAACAAAACCTGGTATCTCGCGGTGATATCGCTGGCTTCGTCGCCCTCCTCATTACCAATCTCACCTCCCCGGCACTCTTCCACGTTTTTGGGATACTCTTTATCGTCTATCTCCTCGCCAACAATAAAAAAACGTCCCCATAAGGACGTACGGGGCGGGCGCTCGGAGATTTTCCTCCAAGCGACCCACCAATGTTCACTTTTTCTTCACCTTCTTCTCCGGCTCCTGCCGATGAGGCACGATCGTCCCCGGGCCAGCCGGGAAAATATCGAGCCGACGAATCTTCCGAATATCCACCCGCCGAAATGCCCGATTCTTCTCGTGCTCCTGGAACGAGAGTCGGACATCGATCGATGCCGTATCTGGCGACAGCAAGAGCACCATGTCCCTCCGACTGTAGGCCACGATATAGCCCGTCTCCACATCTCCGCCCTCCAAATCAACGAAGACTGGTGAAATCGGCTTCTTGGCCAAAGACAATTTTTGCAAAATAGCTGCTTCCGACTCTCGACTGTCACCCATGACGCCCTCCTAGCGCTCAGGTGGATCGGTTTTCTCAACCGACACGACAGCAGAAAACTCCAAGACGACAGAAAACTTTCGATACTTGGCAGCATCATGCTCACGATCGCGCAGGGCGGCCGAAAAATAATTGCGAGCAGCCTCCGGATCAGCCATGAGCCAAAAATTCCGTTCAATGCTATTGAGATACACTACATAACCAGTCTCGATCTTGCCAGAAGTGAGTGTGCACGTTACATAGCTGTGTTCACGAAAAGCTGCCAACAATTGCCGAGCAACTACAAATAATGTACTCGTAACTGCCTCTGACATGGCGACCTCCGAGAGAAGTTGAATTGTTAAGAACGCGCCTATTTAAACACAAAAAACACCACCTGTCAATCGAGCAGGTGGTGTTTTTTGAAGATAGTCTGACGAGCCGTTTCGTAGGCTTTGACCCCTCGCGTTTTCCACGGCAAGCGGTAGAAGAATCTCGGCAACCAAGCGCTCATACCAGTGCGACCGCCCACCAATTTTTTAAACAGTACTTGGGGAATAAAAATACCAACCTGCCCCCGCTCAAGAAGCGTGAGCCATAGATCCCAATCTTGAAAACGAGACAGCGACTCATCAAAACCTAAAAAAGCTGATCGGCGAAGAAGCGAAGTGGTATCGATAAAATTAAGTCGCTTCAAATCGGCTCCGCGAAATGGCTGACTGCGCATCGTTTTGTAACCAAAGACAAATTGACTATAGGCATACATCGCTTCGGGATGTTTGACGAGCGTGTCATACATCATTCGAATCATCGTCGGTTGTCCAATCGTGTCTGCATCCCAAAAAAGCAAAAAATCACCTTTGGCGAGCTTAGCGCCAGCATTGCGAGCCGACGAAGCGCCACGTTTATCTTGGTGGATCACTGTCACCGGGATAACACCGCCCAACAAACCATTGGCGATAGTTTTTTCCAAAACAGAAGAGAGGTTGTCGGTGCTACCATCATCAACAATAATTACCTCGAGTGGCCGATAGCTCTGTGCCACAAGCGACGGGAGCGATCGCGCCAATGCCGAGGCGTGATTATGAACGGGGATGATAATACTTATCAAAGCTTGCGCCATACGGGATTATTGAACCAATTTAGTGAGTTGCTTCTCCCAAGTAAACTGCTCGAGCACGCGAGCACGACTAGCTGTGCCCATTGCTCTAGCTTTGGCCGGATCAGTAAGTAGACCAACAATAGCCTCAACCACCTGATCAGGATTACTTGCTTCCACCAGCTCACCAGTTATACCCTCTTGTACGGCCTCAGAAACGCCTCCAGAGCGTCCCGCCACCACCGGCAAGCCACTGACACTCGCTTCGAGGAAAACCGTGCCCCAGGCCTCTTCTTGGCCTTTAATCGTTTGCGTCAAAAGAACAAAGATATCTGCTGTCTGATAGAGCCGTGGCAAAAGCTCAGGCGGAACTTCACCAAGCATGCGCACGCTGTTTTGCAAATTGTTCGCTTGGATAATTCCGAGAATAGTATCTCGCTCGGGGCCAGTGCCCACCAACACCAAAATAGCATTCGGAACTTTGGCGACAATGCGTGGCAATACTCCGACCAGTGTCGCCACCCCTTTGCCGGGAATAAGACGAGCCACGGTGAGAATAACTTTTTTACCACCATCGAGCGCTAGCTGGGCCCGCACGCTGGTTTTTTCTGCTTCCGAAACAGGCTCAGCAAAAAAATCTGCCGGTGAAGGATTAATCACTACTACATTACTCTCGCTACCAAGCATCGCGACCACTTGCGTTTTCAAAAATTCACTATTCACCACCACTTGCTTGGCTCCGCGACAAATGCGGATAAACCATTTTTTCTTGCGATTAGAAGCTTGCGCGCGCACGACATCGGTGCCGTGTAAAAATACGGTATAGTTGGTAATTTTCTTCTGCCATTTGAGAAGATAAGCGACGTAGCCAACTGGCAGAACGTGATGCACCCACACCTCCCCTGCCCCCTCGGACACGACCAATCGAGATAAGGTAAAAAAAAGTTTGAGCCAATGTGGCCACAAAAATCCGAGCATGGTGGTACGAATCGTTTTCCATGGGCGAGCACTATCGTAAGCCGAAGCATTAGAATGAGGCGGAGCAACAACTACAACTTCAGCTGAAGGCAAATGCGCTACCAACTGCTCTACATACGAGGCAATACCTCCCACCTGTGGCGGATATTCCAAAGTAACAATCAGTTTTTTCATAGCGTCTTCTTAGTCGGGAATAACTTGGCACGAAACTCGGCAACATCTTCTTTGGTCACACCACCACAAACATACAGCGCCAGTGGATAGACTACGAGACCAGTCAAAATCGCTGGAAGCAATGAAAAGCTAGACAGCACACCATAAACAGCGGCACCCATCACCCCAGCCGACACGAGTGTTGCGACAAAGCGAGCGAGGATGCGCGACAAAGATACTGGCACCACTCGGCGAAGCAAAATAAAACCAACCGTTGCCAAAAAAATATTCCCAGTCAAAGCAGCCATCGCCGAGCCAAGGATAGTGTAACGTGGAATAAGAATAAGATTCAAAATAATATTAAGCGCGAGCGTGACAGTGAGCAGGATAGTTTGTTTTTTCTGGTTGTTGGTGGCGTTGAGTGCCGCCCCGGTGACAAAGGTGAGATACCCAAAGACCAAGCTCACCAACAAAATACGAAGCACTGGCACCGACGGTAAATACTTGTCGCTATACAAGGCGACAATGAGGGGCTCAGCCACAACAGAGAGACCAATAGCCAATGGCAAAGAAACAATAAACAAATACTGCCAACCCTTTTCATAAAGCTCAGCAATTCGTTTGGTGTTATCAATAGCGAGCGCACTAAAGACGGCGTAGAGGCTGGTCGAAAGCGCCACGGGAATAAATTGAAACGCAAACGTCATTTTGTACGGCACACTCCACCAGCCAAGATGTTCCGCGTCAAGCATTTTACTCATAAGCATTGAATCAGCGTAGCTATAGAATCGCCCCACAATCCCCGCCAAGCCAAACGGCACCGCCATAACAAAAAAAGTCTTGAACAATTTTGGATCAAAGACCAGATGCGGAACAAAGCCGTAGACCCGACGAAGCGAGAACGCCCCAAAGAGCATCACACACCCGCTCGCAATGGTATAGGCGAGAATGAGCCAGGTGAGCGGCCAGCCGTTCGACAAAGCAGTGAGGCCGACACCCATGGTAATCACCTGCGACAATACAATCCCAGCAGATTCAAACCACAAATTACGCTTGGCACGAAAGACGCTAAAGAAAACTCCTTGAAGGTTATCAAAAAACATCGTCACGCCCGAAAACAAAATCAAGCTACGAAGCAAAGCGTCATAGCCAAGCAGAGTGACAGCGATAAAAATCAGGCCGTAGGCTCCCGCCCCAAACAAAACTTTGGTCCAAAAGACGGTGCTAAAATACTCTTCAATTTTCCCGATGTAGCGCGACGCTTCGCGAGTAAAAATCGGTGCGAAGCCAAAATCAGCCATCACAGTGAAAACGGTGGTAAAAGAAATAGCAAAAAAATACTGACCAGTGTTTTCTACACCAATCAAGCGAGCGACGATCGTGAAATACACAAACGACACGATCTTTTGCAAAACCGAGGCCGTGGTATAGAGAGTGGTATTTTGAGAAACGCTTAATGCCATAGAGAGTGACGGTAGTATAGCTGAAACAGGACTGACTCGGCAATGAATAGAAACGCGAAGGCTCCCGAGCGAGTGGTAAAAAGAAACCACTCATTCTCGGGAGCCGGGGATGCTCGATCATGGATGTTGACCTCGGGGGCTCTCTAGAGCCCTCCCGTCGAGCGGGCGAACTTCTCTGCCCGTTCCTTGCAGGGTTCCTTGGCGCAACAGGGCGCCTTGGCTTTACCACAGCAAGCCGCCTGAATCGCCAGCTCACGACAAGTGAGACAGACAGTACCCGCTGAAACAGATGTATAATACACGTTCGTTCGGTTTTTCTCCGCCTCTGTGAGGTCCATTCTCCCACCCTCCTTTAGGGTTGTTGGGGGTTAACGAGCCCCTGTAGATAACCATTTTTGAGGCTTTTTGTCAATGTTTTGGCTTGACAAGCTGGATATGTGGGTATACACTACGC
>CAYUBH010000046.1:4049-5215 GCA_964442985.1 uncultured Gammaproteobacteria bacterium | reverse complement strand
ATGTATTCAGCCAAAAAAGTTGGTGGCGATCGCCTCTACAAGCTCGCCCGCCAAGGCATCACCGTCCCGCGCGAGCCGTCGATTATCACTATCTATGCCCTCACTTTTATTGAGTACGCCTATCCTTCTGTCACTTTTGAAGTTACCTGCTCAGCTGGCACCTATATCCGCACACTCGCTCGAGACATTGGTGACAAGCTTGGCACCGGCGCCTATTGCGAGACCCTCACCCGCACCAGTATTGGCGACTATCGCCTGGCCGATGCCACCGATCCCACCAATCTTGACTATTCCACCCTTGACCTGACTACCGGCAATTAGCTACCATAGAAGCACTTACTCTAAGTGAAATTATACCTATGCCGATGCCCGAAATTCCTTCTCCAGAAATCATTGAAGAAGAGAAAAAACGCGAACGTAAACGCCAAGAAGACGACGAAGGACGTCGTATCCGCCTGCCTATCCCTGGTCAAGATGTACCCGAATATGACCCAGAGCAATATGAGCGCTGGCGCAAAGAACAGGAGAAAAAGAATCCCGACCAAGGCCGTCGAGGCGTGGAAATCCTTAATTACGGTGAGGAAAAAGAGTCCTAAACCACCTTCCCTGCTTTGATTGACAGACTACCCCGTATCTGCTACACTACGAGTGCTTTACTAATCTAATGATTGTAGAGGAAATTCGTCTTATTCCCCTTGAAGTTTCCGGCTGAACCGAACAAATCCGCCTCTCCACATACCTCAAAACCTCAGTATGGTATTGAAAAAACCTGCGTCTTCTCTAAAGAGTCTTCGCTAAACCGCCTAACCCCGGTCTCGTTTTTGTACCTACTTCTTCAACTCGGCGACTAAGGCAGATTTCCCCCAGTCTGAACTTTTTTGTATGGAAATTGTCGTTATTGTTCTCCTCGTTATCGCCGCTCTTGGCGGTGGTGTGGGGCTCGGGTACTTCTTGCGAAAGAAAATTGCCCAGGCACAAGTCAACTCTCTCGAAGCCAAGGCTGACCAGATTTTGACCGAAGCCAAAACCAAACAGCAGAGCCTTATTTTGGAAGCCAAAGAAAAGGCTGTCCAAATTCTCGATGAATCAAAGCGCGAAGAGCAACGTCTCCGCGCCGACCTCTCGGTCGAAAAACAACGCTTGGAAAAACGTGAAAACATGTTTGA
>CAYUBH010000046.1:0-3949 GCA_964442985.1 uncultured Gammaproteobacteria bacterium | reverse complement strand
GTCAGCCACGCTGCTGAAAACACTTCGAGCATGGTCAACATCCCAAGTGACGAAATGAAAGGCCGTATTATCGGTAAAGAGGGCCGAAACATCAAAACGATTGAAAAACTAACTGGTTGTGAAATCATTATTGACGACACCCCAGATTCAATTATCGTCTCCGGTTTCTCTACTATCCGTCGCCAAGTGGCCAAACTCGCCATTGAGAAACTTATCCAAGATGGTCGTATCCAGCCAGCTCGTATCGAAGAGTTTGTGGAAAAAGCCAAACAGGATTTGTCACTCGACATCAAAAAAGCTGGTGAAGAAGCTCTCTATAAAATGGGTATCACCGGCATTGATCCAAAATTGGTCAACATTGTTGGTCGCCTCAAATACCGCACTAGCTACGGCCAGAACGTGCTCAACCACAGTATGGAAGTGGGCTACATCGCCGGTATGATGGCCGCTGAGCTTGGTATGGATCCAACGCTCGCCAAGAAATGTGGTTTCTTCCATGATATTGGTAAATCAGTGGATCACGAAACACAAGGCTCGCATCCTGAAATCGGCCATATGATCTTGAAGAAGTTCAACATGGACGAAGATATCTGCCAAGCAGCTCTCACCCACCATCACGATATTCCGTACAACGCCTACTCCTCGATTGCCAAAGCCGCTGACGCGGTGTCCGCTGGTCGCATCGGTGCTCGTCGCGATTCCTATGAGCAATATATTACTCGCCTCGAAGATTTGGAAAAGACTGCTTCAGCCTTCACTGGTATTGATAAAGTCTATGCTATCCAAGCCGGTCGTGAAGTTCGCGTGTTTGTGAAGCCAAGCGAAGTCGATGACTACGCCGCTCACCAGCTCGCCAAAGATATTGCGCACAAAATTGAACAAGAACTCAAATATCCTGGTGAAATTCGCGTCTCCGTTATCCGCGAAACTCGCGTAGTGGAATACGCAAAATAAAAAATGATTTTTTGAGACACTGGCCCTCGTTGACCGGTGTCTTTTTTTCGTGTGGATAACTCATTTGCGCTAACTATAGCCAAAATAAAAGAGTGGTGCTATACTAGGCGAACAATAACTCGATAGTTCATTCTGCGCTGTTTCGCGATACAAATCGTAAAACGGCGCAGGATGAAAACGTTGAGTTCGTTGTTTTCTGATCCCCTACAAGAAAGGTGGTGAATCTATGAACAAAGCAGAATTCGCACAGGTCTTATCCGAAAAATTGAACGTATCCAAGCGTGAAGCTGAAGATATGCTCAACAGTTTCGTTGAAGTGGTGACCGCTACCTTACAAAAAGGTGACGAAGTTGTGCTCACAGGCTTTGGCGCTTTCAGCGTAAAAGCTCGTGCAGCTCGCACAGGCGTGAACCCTCAGAACCCTACTGAAAAGATTCAAATTCCAGCAGTGAAGGTTCCAAAATTCAAAGCCGGCAAAGCTCTCAAAGACGCTCTCAAATAGTCTTTGACCCAATCTACGTAATTTAAAAATCCCCTAACGTTCTGTTAGAGGATTTTTTTATAAATGTGAAGGACCCCTTTACGAACCGACGTTGTCGGTGGGGTCCATCGGAAGCTGTGCGCCAGCTTCGTTGCGTCGCCTGGTAATGGCGAGTTAGAGGGCGCGCCGGTGCGGAGAAATCTTCAGGTGAGGAAATATTTCTTTCTCACCCGAGAGACCAAACGCGATGAGGGCGAACGCGAGGATAATCTCCACGAGCTCACTCACCCATTCGGCGAGGAAGGCGGTAGTCGGGCTGTCGGTGGCCTTGGCCTCGGGGCGCACGCGCGCCTCGGAGAAACAATTCCAACCAACATCCTTTGGCTCGCATTCCTTGTCCCAGGTGGGGCAGTTGAGCTCCGGCCCAGGGTCGTTCGGCGTACACTGGCTGTACCGGTCGTAGCCGAGCACCGTCGCGGTGATCGTCCGACGCGACACGAGGTGATCGCCAGCCTGGCTCGTGAAAGCCCCGTACACAACAGCTCCCACAAACGCGAGGAGGATAGTGAGACCGGCAACGAGCGAGATCTTGCGAAACATTGGCGACTCCGTGAGGTGTTTCAAACCTCAGAAAGGGGTGTTAGTACATGATAGAACCAACAGCGCAGTATACCACAAAATACGGGTTTTGTCAACCCCTTTCTGGCATATTTTCGCTACGCTATGCTATACTTTTGACACTATGGCCATCTCTCTTACACGCTTCCAAACGACTATTCTCAACTACTACGCCGAACACGGCCGAAAGCTCCCGTGGCGCGACACGAGCGACCCGTATGCGATTGTTGTGTCGGAAATAATGCTACAACAAACCCAGGCTGAGCGGGTCGTCCCTAAATACACCGCTTGGCTGAAACACTTTCCTACATTTAAAAAACTAGCTATCGCTCCCCTGCCGGACATTCTCAAAGCGTGGCAAGGATTGGGTTACAACCGCCGAGCGATTAATCTCCAGCGCTTGGCGCAAGAAGTGACTGCAAAATACGGTGGGGTGCTCCCCCGCGACCCAGCGCTCGTCGACGAGCTGCCTGGGATTGGCCCGGCCACCGCTGGCGCCATTGTGAGCTATGCCTATAATATTCCAGCACCATTTATTGAGACCAACGTGCGAGCGGTGTTTATTCATTTTTTCTTTAAAGATAGAACCGACATCACCGATGACGAACTCTGGCCGTTGGTGGTGAAAGCGACACCCAAAGATAACCCACGGCGATGGAACAATGCGCTCATGGACTACGGTGTGAAACTCAAAAAAGAGCACAGCAATCCGAGCCGAAAAAGCGCCCACCATGTGAAGCAAAGCAAGTTTGAAGGGAGCAATCGCCAGGTGCGTGGACAGCTCGTCAAGGTGCTTCTCGAGCGCCCCGGGCTTGATGCCGCCGAGCTAAGCGTGCTTCTTGGTAAGCCGGTCGCCTTGATTGAAAAAAACTTGGCTCAACTGGTCAAAGAGGGGTTTGGTATCATTGATTAGGAGTGGTCCCGGCCTGTATTGACTTTTGCTCTCTAATCGTATATACTGAGCCTGCAGTTAGATGGTCTCATCGTCTAATGGTTAGGACATTGCCCTTTCAAGGCGAAAATACGGGTTCGATCCCCGTTGGGACTACAAAAGAAAACACCGCTGAATAGGCGGTGTTTTTTGTTTGACCCAATGGAGAAAGAGGAAGTCGAACTAGCATTGTCATTGCAGGCCAAAAATGTTAATCTAGCATCATAATTACTAACGACACATTATGAAGCGCTTACTTAGTTTAGTAGCACTCATTATATTTGTAGGTGCAGGATGCGCAACACAACAAGCCCAACAGACCAACGTACCTAATCAAAATTTTGCTGAATACGGATTTACTCAAGCCGAATGGACAGTTCCTGCTACATCCAATAAAATCTTGGGTGAATGGAAATACAAAGAAATTCCTCCAGACATGAAAATGGTCATTAAACAGGACGGGTCTATACAAAAGACACGGTATTTTAACCGCAACATGACCGAACAAGAACCAGAAGTCTTCAAAGGAAAATGGGTCTTTACGCAAGGTACGTTCTCCGTTGAATGGAGCGGCGGGGCTGTAGAAAAGTATACGGATCTGCACTTAAAATCTGATACCTTGATATGGCGTAACGGAAATAATCTTCAAGAAGCTTGGATAAAATAATTCCACTCCTTTACTTCTCTTACTAAAGAGTTCCAATTCTCAATCGTTTGGTCTACACATTAAAAAATCCGCTGACAAAGCGGGTTTTTATTTATTGCCACCACCACCCTGATGTACTATACTATTCCTAATTTTTTAGTATGGGACTACGAGAATTTGGTAAAGCGTTTCTGCTATCAGCAGCACTTTTAGGCAGTGCTGAGGCGCGCGCCGAAGCTCCAGAGAAAAAAAAATCCAGCAGCCACCCAAAAAACTGAGGCTGAAAAAGGGTGCGACACTTCATGCAAAGTTCCAACCC
>CAYUBH010000045.1:2797-5774 GCA_964442985.1 uncultured Gammaproteobacteria bacterium | reverse complement strand
TCCCGTCACCCGCTCAAATAAAAAACTCTCCTTACGGAGAGTTTTTTTGTCTAGGCACTATTTATTTATCCTGAACCCAAGTTGGTGAAGTCACTTCGATAAGTTTCAAAATCGCGTCGCGAGTAGCTCTGGTCTCTGGATCAGTAGTTTCTGTTCCGTCGATAACTCTTTCGGCCCAAGCGATATAGTCTGGGTTAGTAGAGCGTTCAGCAAGACCAAGTGGTGGCAAGTCTTTTGGGAAAGGTAAAAAAGACCAGAAACGAAGATGGGTGTCGTTCCGGAAAGCGTGGTACTCCAAGGTGTACTGACCGTCGTTAGCTACTACCAAAACTGCTGCCACGAAAGTAACGCCAGCGACTGTGACAGTTTTTTCTTTCAAAATAGCGGCTTCGCCGTAGTAAAGACTGGCTTTACCAAGAGTGGCCTTTGCAAAGGTCGCTTCCAGAGCTGACCAAGTCGGCATACCGTATCCCTCAACTCGACGTTTCGTGTACTCTTCTTTGGTTTCCGCTTGGTACATCGCCTGCTTTTCACCAAGCACCGTGCCTGTAGAAGGAGTTGGCTGGTTTGAAGCTGTTTCGTTTGTTTTTGTCTCTGGTATAGCTTTTCTCCCAAAAGAGAGGTAGAGCCCGGCGAGGACTAAGACGAGAGCGAAAGCTGAGACAATTGCGTATTTTTTATTTGATTCCACAGGTATTCGATTATTAAAGTAAGTACAGCTACTGTACAGACAATTTTCTAGCCACGCAAGGAGACCCTCCCACCAAAGCGAAAACTATGCTACAGTACACAGGCTTGTCGTATGTTACCAAATCTTTCTCCGTGGCTTCATCAACTCAAACGAACGCGCCCTACAGCGCAACTTTTGCATAACAAACATACACCGGTCGCGATTGTTGGCGGAGGTATAGCTGGGGTCATGACCGCCTATTTTACTTTGAAAAACACCAACAATAGTGTGGTAATCGTGGAAGCCACCAAAATCGCGCATGGAGCTACCGGGCACAATGCTGGCCAGTTGGTCAGTTATTTTGAAAAATCTTTTACTGAATTGTGTTTAGAATTTGGAGTGGAGCTCGCGAGCGAAGGGCAGTCGGCAGTTGAGTCAGCTTGGATACTACTCGAAGAAATAGTGCAAGATGCCAAGATTACTACACCGCTGTTTCAATTTACTGGCTATGCTGGCTGTAAAGATTTGGCCGAAGTCACCATCCACTTGGAGGATAACTGGTGGCGAAAAAAAGGTGGGCTGGCTCCTGAGAAGATGTTTATTGCCGCCGAAGCACCTTATATAAAAGAATTAGATAAAAAATACGAGGGACTCTATAGTGTCGTACCACACAAAGCTATTACCGCGCTTCTTGAAACCAAAGATATGAGCTATACCGCCACCTTGGCTTCACGCAAAGGTTGCATGAATAGCGCGCTTATCTGTGAGGAACTGGTACGGTATATGTTGACCACTTTTGGTGACAGATTTGCAGTCTATGAGCATACACCAATCCGTAAAGTGGTATTGTATAAAAATCATGCCAATCTATTGGGGGATGAGCATACTATTTTTGCCGATCAAGTTGTTCTCTGCACCAACGGCTTTGAACATTTTACAATTGAAAATCAGAGTGGGGGAGACATTGACGGTAAGTTTCATCATTTGGTGCGTGGAGCGGTTGGTTATATGGCAGGATTTTTGGCCCCACTTGATACCCCACCCACCGCTATCAGCTATCTACCAAAACACAAAAACACGGTGTCGTCAGAGTATACCGGTGAACCATATTTTTATCTCACTCGTCGCCCCTTTGAATTAGAAAAAAATGAAAAACATAATTTAATTTGCGTGGGTGGCCCCGAGACGGTAATGGATGACACCAACGGCTACCACAAAGAACATCCCTATCCAGAAGAAGCCCAGAAAGCCATTGACGATTTTGTTCGCTCCACCTACAAACATAGTCCTAAAAAAGTAGATTATGTATTTCGCTGGCATGGTCTCATGGGGTATACACCCAATGGTGTGCGCTGTGTTGGCTTTGAGCCGTGCAATAAAGTACTTCTCTACAATCTTGGCTGTAACGGTGTTGGTATCCTGCCCTCTATTTATGGCGGAAAGCGCATTGCTGATCTATTAGGCAACAAGCGCCTCCCACCATCTATGTTTGACCCGCAAGATAGGCGCTGTATCATTAAGAAAAAATAAAATACACCTTTGTGGGTGTATTTTTTGAGCCGATGACCGGGCTTGAACCGGTTACCTGCGGTTTACGATACCGCCGCTCTACCAGGTGAGCTACATCGGCAAACTGTGCGGGTCATTGTAGCGATTTGGAAAGCCTCTGTCAACCAGCTGATTTTCTAGTTCTATCCACATTATCCGGCTGGTTTGGGTGGTGGACAGCGAGGGTGTATGGTATACTAGAACCTACTATGATTACTTTACACGGAGTTTCCAAATTCTATTCCAATACTAATCCGGTTTTGAAAGATGTCACCGTTGCGATTGAGCCAGGGGAGTTTGTGTCTATTGTCGGCCAAAGTGGCGCCGGCAAAACCACTCTCGTCAAGCTTCTTATCGCCGAAGAGCGCCCGACCAAGGGGCGTATTGAAATTGGTGGCTGGGATATTACCCAAATAAAAAGCAACGTCGTTCCATACCTCCGTCGTCAGATTGGGGTTATTTTCCAAGATTTTCGCCTGCTTCCACAAAAAACTGTTTCCGAAAACGTCTCTTTTGCTCTTGAAGTAGCCGGGGAGCGCAGTGGGCGTATTGAGCAGATTGTTCCCCAAGTGCTCCAAATTGTCGGCCTCGGCAACAAAGGCAATCGCTATCCGGGGCAACTCTCTGGTGGTGAACAACAGCGTGTGGCTATCGCTCGCTCGCTGGTGCATCGCCCAAAGGTTTTAATTGCCGACGAGCCAACAGGCAACCTCGACACGATTAACACCGATGAAATTATTGAAATTTTGAAAAAAATTA
>CAYUBH010000045.1:0-2697 GCA_964442985.1 uncultured Gammaproteobacteria bacterium | reverse complement strand
GGCAACCTCGACACGATTAACACCGATGAAATTATTGAAATTTTGAAAAAAATTAACGAATTCGGCACCACTATCATGCTCGTCACCCATAATCGCGAAGTAGTGAACCGTCTTCGTCGTCGCGTGATTACGCTCGCCAACGGCCAAATCGTCAATGACGAGTCGGCTGGTAAATATGTTATCTAGCCTATGACTTCTTTTATCCGCATTCTCAAATTTGCTCTCCAAGATATCTGGCGCAACCTGGGGCTGTCTTCAATGACGGTCTTTATCCTTATCCTCATGCTCTTGTCGGTGAACACACTCCTCGCTATGGACGTCACCACCAAAGAAGCGGTCCATTTGGTGAAAGATCAGGTGAATGTTAGTTTTTATCTCTCGGAAGATGCTACCGACAAAAACATTAAAGACCTCCAAAACTATATCGCTGAATTTCCTGAGGTAGATAGTGTTAAAGTGGTAGCCAAAGAAGATGTCCTGGCCGCTTTCCAGACTCGTCACCAGTTTAGCGCCGAGGTGCTCCAAGCTCTAAGCGAGCTCGGTGGCAATCCGTTTGGTCCAACCGTGATTGTCAAAACCAAAGAACCAGGCCAATACCGCAAGATTATTGACGCCCTGTCTATTCCACAATACGACAGTCTGATTGAAAGCAAGAGTTTTGACGGTCATGAAGAAGCACTCGACCGTATCCAAGCGATTACCATGCGTATTGAGCAGATCGGCTTTGGGCTCTCGGTACTCTTCGCGCTTATTGCCTTCCTGATCATTTTTAACACTATCCGCGTCACTATCTATAGCCAGCGCGTGGAAATCAGCATCAAGCGCTTAGTCGGGGCCAACAACTGGTTTATCCGTGGCCCGTACTTAATTGAATCGGTCATCTTCACCCTCATTAGTATGGTCTTCACTATGGCCATTGTTTTTGTGGCGGTAGACCGTTTAGACCGCTATTTGGGGGTCGTTTTCCCGAATGGCTTCTCCTTGACAAATTACTACACTTCGCATATGCTGTACGTGTTCGGTTTGCAGACCCTAGCAGTACTTCTCCTCACTATTACATCCAGTAGTTTGGCGATGCGTCGGCAACTGAAAGTCTAACCCCTTCACCCATGAAGGCACACTCCGAGGTCGTCTAACGGCAGGACAGTGGCCTTTGAAGCCGCTTATTTTGGTTCGAATCCAAACCTCGGAACCAAGCAAGGCGAAGCGTGTATAACGCTTCGTTTTTTGTTATTGTCAATTTCGCATCTTTGGCTTGATTAAACGGTTAAATAGGCGTATTGTAAAGTTGATAACCTAAGTGCCCAATTTACATGCTTTATGAGAAAAAATCTTCTACTAACCTTAGCTGTGTTTCTAGCTTTGCCACTTGTTGGGGTTGGTTGTAACAATCAAACTGACTTGGTTAATAGCCAACAAAAACAGATCGAGGATCTAACCAAAAAAGTTGAAGAAATACAAGCTATCTCGAATCCTGTCGTTACAACAACTGCAAATGCTGATTTGGCACCAAACATAACTCCGGTTGTAAAAAAACAAGTTGCAGGTTCTCTAACTCAGTCAGCCAAAAAAACTTCATCTCCAACGCAACCAGTCTTACCTTCAGTATCACAGCCATTTGCTGAGACAAATTTATCAAATGTAGCCGTTGCTTTATACCAAAGTCAAATTGATGCAGCGCAAAAAGCACTCGACGAAAATGCTAAGGCAAAAATAATTTATGCGAGCATAGGGAAAATGTGGAGAGACGAATTGATTAAAAATCAGGCCTACCTGAATACTTACCCAAATGATCCTAATCTTCTCAAAGACGCGGATATGCTTAACTTGGCAATTCAACTCTCGGATACTAGCATCGCTGTACTGTCTGAAAAAGATTTTTCTTTCACAAAAGCTAAGTCTTTAGCGCAAGATAAAATTAATTTATACAAGGGTAAAGTATTAATTCAAAGTGAAATGCAACCTATTTTTACCGAAGTAAAGGCATTGGGTGATGCAATACAACATTTTGCGAATTTATTGGTAGTGGAATATAAAAAATATAGCGATGCAAACCACAACGCAGCTGTATGGCTTGATGCGCGCCATAATGTTCAAGCTGTTCAAAGTCAACAAACAGCCAACGAACTCAACAATCTAATGGTACAAACAGAAAAAATGATTGCTAATAGCCAAGCTTCAATAAATACTATACAAAATACTATCAATTCATTGAATTACTCAAAACCAGTTTATTGCACAGCAACAAATCTTGGATTAGGTTTGGTTAGTGTTGTTTGCCAATAAACTATGAAAATTAAAAACTGAAAAATCAACTCATTTTAACTAAGGCCATCTTGCGGCGTAATTAAAAGTACTATGAAGTTATTTCAAATAGTTTTTACGAGCGCCCTTCCACTGCTAGGTGTTTATTTAGGTTATGTCCTCTCTAAGAGACAAGCCAAAGATCAGTTTTTAATGGAAACTAGGCGGACTGTTTTTTCAAAGCTACTATCTTCTGTAATATCTGAGGAAAACCACCCGCAAGAGGTAGTGGGCACCGTGGCTGCTTTTGATGAAAAAAAAGTTGAAAATTACAATAACCAGTTAAAAGAATGGAGGAAAAATAGAAAAATACTAAAAGGTTTAGCATTAGAGGCTCTCCTTATGACTAAGGATAATACATTACAAAATAAATTGTCTGAATTTGTATCATCT
>CAYUBH010000044.1:2956-5927 GCA_964442985.1 uncultured Gammaproteobacteria bacterium | reverse complement strand
CGCAGGAGGGCAGGTGGAGACAATCCCACCCGCCCTCCTGCCAAGACCTCTTGATTTCACTTGGTGAAGCTCAGAGGTCTCGACCACAATCGAGAATAACCCCAACGAGCCTGCGGGCTCAGGAGTGCGCTGATGCGTGCATTGTCTAAGTTGCTCTTTTTCTTTGGTGTCGCAGATTTGTTCATGAGCTACTGGGTCATCGGATTCTTCTCGTCTGAAACTTCTCCGGTTTCAAAGGATAGCTACCCCTACCAGACGGTCGGAGTACTGATCCTGTTTGTCGCGCTGGTTGCGACGGGATTCGTGTCGATCTGCACCGCCCTCACCCGTGATACGGCCACCCGGTCGTAGGGAGATCACCATGTCCCGAATCGTTTCGGAAGATACCACCCTCGCGGAAGAGCTCCGCATCTCGATCGGATTGTTCTTCGTCATGGTGTCCGTGTTCCTGGCGCTCGTCATGATCGCGGCCATCGGCTGGACGTTCATCGAGAACGAGATGGGCCACATGCCCCACCTCTATCCCGACTACGCCCGGCACCTCGAACGGGCCATGTACGGATCGTTCGTCGCCATCGCTTCTGGAGCGGGAGCAATCCTCCTCCGGCGCCTCGGCGGCAAGCTCGACCCGTACTACAAGGAGTGAAAACTCCGCCAGCCCCTCACGACGGGTCACCGGCGACAGCATATCGTTGCCGACTGACCCAGCACTACTATGTAACTATCTCGAATGGTTCCAGAGTAGAAAAAAAAGACGCTTTTTAAAAGCGTCTTTTTTATTTTGCAACGTTATTATTCTTTGCGCAGGGCTTCAATCGGATTAAGCTCAGCCGCTTTTTTTGCTGGATAGAGACCGAAAATAAAACCGATGACCGCCGAAAAACCAACTGAAAGAAGTACTGAGCTGGCAGTAATTGAGAAAACCCATTTGAAACCCAGCGAAGTGGCGATGAGATAAATAAGTCCAGCTAAAAGCGTACCGATAACCACTCCAACAACTCCCCCACCAAGTGTAATCAAGACTGCTTCGGCCAAAAACTGCCAGAGCACGGCTTTTTTGGTCGCCCCCAGCGCTTTGCGCAAACCAATTTCAAACGTACGTTCGGCCACCGACACATACATAATATTCATAATCCCCACCCCGCCGACGATGAGCGAAATACAAACGAGAGCAATAAGCAGTAAAGTAAGACCACCCGTGACTGTCGTCAGTGTTTCTTGCGCATCAGCTGTTGATTGTACTTCAAAGTCACGCTTCTCCGGGTCGGTGATGCCGTGATTTTCGAGCATCAGCGCCTGAATATCTTCAACTGTTTCTTTGGTCTTGGCTCCGTCGCGCATCCGCACCTGAATGCCTTGATAATAATCTATACCAAGAATACGCTTCTGCATGGTTTTGGTGGGGACAAAAATGACATTATCCATATCCATAAAAAAAGCACTCCCCCGCTCGGCTAATACGCCCACCACGCGAAAAGTTTTTCCGCCGATATAAATAGTTTTTTCGGCTGCCTCACTGTCACCAAATAATTTTTCTTTAGCTTTAAAACCTAACACCACTACTGTCGCGAGCGAATCTTCTTCGTCGTGTGTATAAAATCGGCCTTCAATAACTTCTATTTTTTCCACCTCAGGCATCGAGGCGCCCCGCCCCATCAACATAATTTTTTTAATCTGTCCTTGGTAGCTCACCGCTTCTTGCCCGTTCACCGCTCCTGAGGCTGTCACAACATTCGGATGTTTTAAAATATCTCGAACATCTTTTTCTTTCATGGTGGTAATAGTGATACCAACATCACCAAAGCCAGCCCCCTGGCGATTGCTTGGCACTCGCGGTTCAATCCAAAGAGTGTCAGCACCAAAAACATCGAGCTGGCCGAGCACAAAACGCTGAATACCAGCTCCGGCAGCATTAATCGTAATCACCGCACCAATACCAATGCTAATAGCGAGCATGGTGAGAATACTCCGCGCTCGTTGACGCTTGAGGGCGGCATAAGCGAGTTGAACGCTGTTTTCAATCAGATGGGTGAGATTATTCATAGCGCAGAGCTTCAATAGGACTCAGACGACTAGCGCGACGAGCTGGCGTGATGCCAAAAATAAGACCAATGGCGATAGATACCGAACAACCAAGAATAATTGATGATGGTGTAATCACCAAATCCCAAACATATCCTTGGCTTCGGGCCACAGTGGCGACAAGGATAGAAATCAAGGTGCCAAGAATAATGCCAACAACTCCGCCAACAAAGGTAATGGTAATTGTTTCAATTAAAAATTGTAGAGTGATAATCCGATTGGTTGCGCCGACAGCTTTGCGCAAGCCAATTTCTTTGGTGCGCTCTTCGACAGCGGCGAGCATAATATTCATAATCCCAATACCACCAACGATGAGCGAAATAGCAGCGATAGCCGCCAAGAAAAATTTGAGAGCGTTAGTGATGCTGGTCAGCGCTTCCAAACCTTGATTGGTGGAGCGCACCGAAAAGTCATCGTTTTCTGGTTTATCGATATCGTGACGCACCCGCAGGACTTCTTTCATCGTTTCAATTGTTTGATCAACATACTGAGCATCGCTTACTTTGACACGTACAAAATTCACATAATTGATACCAAGCAATAATTTTTGGGCGGTCGTGACTGGGATAAACACTTGATTGTCCTGGTTTTGAAAACCGCTAACCCCACGCTTATCAACGACACCAATCACCCGAAACGAAACGCGTTTAATTTTAATCAAACGACCGACAGGATCAAGATCGCCAAATAGTTTTTCGGCGATTTCGCTCCCGAGCACGGCCACGCGCGCCACCCCTTTATCTTCTTCGGGGGTAAAAAATCGCCCATTACCAACAGCAATTTCTTCCACAAGCGGATAGCTCGCTGACACACCAACATAGTTGGCATCAGTTTGGTTGTCGCCCGAAGTGAAGGTGGCATTACCACGTACATACGGGGTTGAGGCCGA
>CAYUBH010000044.1:0-2856 GCA_964442985.1 uncultured Gammaproteobacteria bacterium | reverse complement strand
AAAATTGACCAAGCTTCTCGAACGGTGTCAAAAATTGGCATATTATTTTGCCAACTCGTCAGTTGATTTGGCAATCTGACGGTTGGTGATTTTTTCGTCTTTGATAATCAAGCCGTCGCGGATATTTAAAATACGCTTGGCATGTTCGGCGGTATAGCGTTCGTGGGTGACGAGAATAATCGTATGCCCCTCGTCATTGAGTGATTGTAAAATTTTCATAACCTGCAAACCAGATTTGGAATCAAGGTTGCCGGTTGGCTCGTCGGCAAAAATAACTTCTGGATTGTTAACCAGTGCGCGAGCGATAGCCACACGTTGTTTTTCACCACCCGAGAGCTGGTTGGGTGTGTGGTCGAGGCGATGTCCGAGCCCCACCGATTCCAAAAGTTGCTTGGCTCGTTCACGGCGAGCTGATGGCGGCATGGTGGAATACATGAGAGGCATCATGACATTTTCGAGCGCTCCCATGCGAGGCAACAAATTGAAGGCTTGGAAGATAAAGCCAACCTTGCTCCCGCGCATAGTCGCGAGCTCGTCGTCGGTGAGCCCACTCACATCTTTACCTTCAAACAAATAGCGACCGGTGGAGAGGGTGTCGAGGAAGCCTAAAATATGCATCAAAGTCGATTTTCCCGAGCCCGACGGCCCCATAATCGACAAGAACTCCCCTTTTTCAATACTGAAGCTGAGCCCCTTGAGTACCGGCGTGACGACTTCTTCGTTTTTATATTCTTTAGCTACGTTTTCAAGAGTGACAAGCGCCATAGCAACAAGATTATTGAACAGAGATGATAGCGAGATCACCTTCGGCGATACCACTCGTAATTTCTACTTTGCCTTCATTGCCACGAATACCGAGGGTGACGGTGGTTTCGCGCTCTTCGCCATTCACGAGGAGGCGGATGTATTTACTGCCGTCATCACGGGTGCGCACCGTACGAAGCGGAACAGAGAGAATGTTATCTTTTTTAGCTGTTTCAATCGCAACGTTAGCAGTCATACCTGGTTTGATTGGCTTAGTGGTGTCATCGAGACTGACAGTGATTTTGTAATAGACGACATCCTGAATTTCGGTGGAGCCTGGTTCAATTTCGACAACCTTGCCAGCAAATGGCACATCGTCGCCAAACGCATCAAGCGTAATCTCGGCCATATCCCCTACTTTTACTTTAGAGACGTCAGTTTCTGGAATATCTACTTCAATTTCATAATGCGGTGACAAGAGCTCGATAATTGGGTCGGCACTACTGACTGTTTCGCCAACTTTTTTATTAATCTTGGTAATAACACCATCAAATGGAGCGATGATAATCGCTTTACTGCGACTAGCGACCGCTTGAGACAACGCGGCGCGGTAGTAAGCCACATCGACTTCACGAGGTGGAGTGACCTTGCTCTGATAATTAGCCAACGCTTGGTCGTAGGCGGCTTTTTTGGTTACCAGCGTATTTTTGGCAGTAGCGACGGCCTGCTTGTTGGTGAGGAGTGTGGTGTACTGCGTGTTGACGGTAATGCGAGTTGTTTCAATCGTGGTCTTTTTGGTGTCCAAACTGGTTTGGGTGAGCGACCCTTGTGGAGACGAAGCACGGAGCACATCCGAGACTTTGTTGAGCAGAAGTGATGTTTGTTGTATAGCATTAAAAGCAAGTGCGGTGACTTCGTCAACAGCTGCTTCACTTGCTCCTGGAGTAAGCGTAATCACTTTGTCTTTGAAAGCTTTGATAGCATTTTTAGCCACTGGGTACTGAGCGCTCGCCATACCAAGTTGGTTCGGATCGAGAATAGACAATGCACTGCGGAAACTTTCGTTCGCAAAACTATTGTCGTAGGCAATGATATTGTCCGCTTGAGTGAGAGCATCATCAAGCTTAGGGGCTGTCGCCGAGAGCGAAGCGGAAAGCGAGTCATAGGCCTGGCTCACAAGCAAACTTGAACCACTTTCTACTTGTTCGAGAGCGGCTTTGGCTGAATCAACAGCGGCTTTGTAATAGGCAATGTCTTGATCAGTGCTCGGAGCCAATTTCAGATTTAAATTTGCTTGCGCTTGGGCCACAGCAGCGTTCAGCTCGGCGAGACGTAAATTGGCAAGAACTGCACCTTTTTTAACTGGCTGGCCTTCGCGAACATTCACTGCCGACAAAGCACCCGACACTTCAAAACGCAAACTCACCCCATTTTCAGAGGTAATTTTACCAGTAGCATCGACTGTTTGAATAAGCGAGCCTTTGGTGGCGGTAGCGGTTTCATATTTTTTTGGCTGGTTATTCGCCCGGTAGTTGCGGTAGCCGATAGTGAGTACCAAAAGGGCACCAATTGAGGCGAGGATAATTTTTCTTTTCTTGGTCATACGGGTAAAGAGGTAAATATTCGTTTAATTGTGTAATCGTAGCGCAAAAACCACTGTTTGTCAATCATTTTATAGGGCCTTTTCCCAGTTCTCGGCTTTGGCTAGGTAGGTGTCTTTTATTTGCTCAAAATAGGTTTTGGCCGACTCGTACTCGTTGGGAATAATCCCATCAAGAATCGCTTCTTCAATCGCTGTCTTAATCTTGCCGACCGTTGGGCCTGGTTTGAGATTACATAAGGACATAATTTCGTCACCACGTAGTGGCGATTGAAACGCCATGAGCTTGTCGCGCTCGATAACCTCGGCCACCCGAGTTTCGAGATAATCGTAATTTTTGAGGCGCTTTTCTTTTTTGTGCGGATTGCCTGTCGTGATATCCCCTCGCCCGAGAATGAGGAGATCGTTAATTTCTGGCCCCATGGTGACAATGAGGCGACGCACGGCCGAATCAGTGATGCCGTCGTCCATGAGCCCAATCGGCTGAAGGTGCCAGCGAATGAGCTTGGCTA
>CAYUBH010000043.1:0-6196 GCA_964442985.1 uncultured Gammaproteobacteria bacterium | reverse complement strand
GCTACGAATACCAAGGTGAAGATTATATTCTTGATTTGATCGATACCCCAGGGCATGTGGATTTTAATTACGAAGTCTCCCGCTCACTCGCCGCTGTCGAAGGCGCCATTCTTTTGGTAGATGCTACCCAGGGTGTCCAAGCGCAAACGATTGGTAATTTGTATTTGGCGCTTGAACAAAATCTCACTATCATTCCGGTTATCAACAAAATTGATATGCCGATTGCTAATGTAGAAAAAACCAAGGAAGAAATTATCAATTTGATTGGTTGTGATGAAAAAGATATTTTGCTCGCTTCTGGCAAAACCGGCCAAGGTGTCGAGCAAATTCTCCAAGCTGTCATTGAGCGTGTCGCTCCACCAGCTGACAACACCACCAAAGCTCCTCGCGCCCTCATCTTTGACTCCATGTACAATGAGTATAAGGGTGTCGTTGCCTCCGTGCGTGTGGCTGATGGTGAATTAAAAAAAGGTGACAAGATTTATTTGATGTCTACCTTTGCGCCAGCTGAAATTCTAGAAATCGGCTACTACACTCCCAAATTCCGCCCTGCTGACAAACTCACGAGTGGTGAAATCGGCTACGTGGTGACTGGGCTCAAAGAAGTTCGTGATTGTCGCGTTGGTGACACTATCACCACCCTAAACAGCGACAAAGACGGTGGTGTCGCGACCGAACGCCTCCCGGGCTACCGCGAAGTAAAACCAATGGTCTTTGCTGGCATTTTCCCTAAAGAAGGCGACGGCTACGAAGATCTACGCACCGCGATTGATAAACTCAAACTCAGCGACTCCTCACTTATCTACGAGCCAGAGCATTCTCATGCGCTCGGGTTTGGTTTTCGTTGTGGTTTCCTTGGTATGCTTCATTTGGATATTTTCCAAGAACGCCTGAAACGCGAACATGATTTAGAAATTGTTATCACTGTGCCAAGTGTCGCCTACCGCATTGTCACCACCAAAGGCGAGGAAACTATTATCCATAGCCCACAAGAAATGCCTGACGTCTCGCATATTGCCGAGATTTTTGAGCCATGGATGAAGCTCGATGTTATCACACCCAAAGACTACGTTGGCGGTGTCATGGGACTCATCACCGACCGCAAAGGTCGGTACCTCACCACCGAGTATTTAAGCACCGGCACCGACCAGCGCGCTCTGCTCCACTACCAGATCCCTCTTGCCTCGCTTATTACCGACTTTTATGATAAGCTCAAAACAGTCACCTCTGGCTATGCTTCGATGAATTATGAGCTGATTGACTACGAAAAAACCGACGTCGTGAAGCTTGATATCCTCGTCGCCGAAGAGCCAGTAGAGTCGCTCGCCACCTTGGTATGGCGCGACCAATCCTATGCCGTTGGCAAGAAAATCTGCGAATCACTCAAAGAATCACTCCCCAAACAGCAGTTTGAGCTCAAAATTCAAGCAGCAATTGGTGGAAAAATCGTCGCCTCCGAGCGTTTGTCCGCTCTGCGCAAAGACGTGCTCGCCAAAATGAGTGGTGGCGACTATACTCGCAAATTAAAACTCCTCCAACGTCAGAAAAAAGGTAAGAAAGACATGAAAGCCAAAGGTAAAGTAGATATTCCAACCGAAGCCTACTTGGCCGTCTTAAAACGCTAACAACAAGCAAGGGGGTTGTACGTTTAAGCACTCTCATATGATCAAGGTAGCCTTATTCGACATCGACGGGGTTATCGTCAAAGACCCTATCTTTAGCACCGTCTATGCGAACGAGCATGGGCTAACCCCCGAAGCCATGTTGCCTTTTTTTACCAAGGCCTTCCAAGACTGCATGATAGGCAAAGCCGACCTCAAAGTCGCCGTCGCCCCTTTTCTCAAAGAATGGAAATGGACCGGTACCGTTGATGAGTTTATTACCTATTGGCTTGAACATCATCGCACGCTCGACCCCGATGTTATCACTATCCTAGAGAATCTCCGTGCCAAAGGTATAAAAATCGTACTAGCCACCAACCAAGAAAAATACCGCGCCGATTATCTATGGAATGTGGTCGGACTCAAAAACTACTGTGACGATAAAATTGTTTCCTACACTCTCGGCGTACGCAAACCAAACAAAGACTATTTTATACAAACGCTCAAACTACTCGGTCTAGCCCACGAACCGAACGCCGTTCTCCTCGTTGATGATTCGCTCAACTTTATCATGAGCGCCGAAACCTGCGGTATTCAAACCCATTATTATAAAAATGCGAGCGGTCTTCGCTCCGCTCTCCACAAACTTGGACTATGAAACACAAAACAAAAAAAGCCCTCTGGTCAGTGGTCGCCATTCTCGGCATCATCGCGATGCTTGGCCTCACTATTATGCCAGCTTTCCAATACTAATCCGTTATTTCTCTAGCTTGTCGAAAACGTATGTCGAAAAAATGGATTTTTCAAGACGCTCCGCCAGAAGATTTTGTTATCGCTCATCCTGAAATCCCTCAAAGTATCACTCGCCTCCTCTGGAACAGAGGCCTGCGCACCCAAGAAAAAATTGACGAATTCTTACAACCAGACTACACCAACGACGTCCACGACCCGTTTCTTTTTAAAGATATGAAAAAAGCCGTGGCGCTGGTTTTTGACGCGATTAAACTCAACAAAAAAATTGTCGTGCATGGCGACTACGACGCCGACGGGGTCTGTGCCGCTGCGGTCATTATGACCACTATCAAAAAGCTGGGCGCCGCCTACACCGACATATTTCTCCCCCACCGCGAAACCGACGGCTACGGCCTCAACAACCGCACTGTCCAGATGCTTAAAGACAAAAATACTGAACTAATTATTACGTGCGACTGCGGAATTAGTAATACCGAAGAAATTTCTCTAGCCAAACAGCTCGGCATGCATGTGATTGTCACCGATCACCACGCTATGCCGGCCGTTTTTCCACCCGCCGACGCAATTATCCATCCGCTCGTGCCAGGCGAACCATATCCTGACAAAACACTGGCTGGTGGTGGTGTGGCCTTTAAGCTTATCCAAGCTCTGCTTATTGAGCACAAAAAAACCAACGCTACACTCCCCGACGGACAAACGCATGAAGCCTTTGAAAAATGGCTCCTTGATTTAGTGTCTATTTCTACGGTTGGCGACATGGTGCCGTTGGTCGGCGAATCACGCACTTTGGTGCGCTACGGCCTGACTGTCCTCAACAAAACGCGCAACCTTGGTCTCCAAAAGCTCATGGTTCACACCGGCCTCATTGACGATACTGGCAAAGCCAAACGAGCTTTTGATACCCAAACTATTGGTTTTCAAATTGCTCCACGTATCAATGCCGCCGGACGCATGAAACATGCCAACGTCGCTTTCGAGCTCCTTATGGCTGAAACACCCGAAGAAGCCGAACGCCTCGCCGCCGAGCTTGATCAAAACAATGTTGACCGTCAAAAACTAACTGAAAAACTGGTCACCCAAGCCCGCCGACAAGTAAAAGAAACCAACCAGCAAGACAATTCTATTCTATTTGTCTTTGGTGAAGATTGGGGCACCGGCATTCTCGGGCTTATCGCCAGCCGTATCAAAGAAGAATTTTTCAAACCAACACTCGCTATGGGCGTGAATGGTGGCACCATTACCGGATCTGGCCGAAGCGTCCCAGGATTCAACCTGATTGAATCACTTAAAACCATGCCAGAATTTTTTCACAAATTCGGCGGTCACCCCCAAGCTTGTGGTTTTTCCCTCAAAACTCGGGACAACTTTGAAGACTTCAAAAAGACACTGCTAGAAAAAGCTGTCGTCGGCACGCAAAATATCGATCTCACTCCCCAGATTAAAATTGACGCCATCGTTGATTTAGACGAAATCAACTGGAAGCTCTACGACATTCTCCAAAAATTTGAGCCATTTGGCATGGCCAATGAGGAGCCACTCTATGCAGCGCTTGGCCTCACTGTGATTAGCGTCGCTCCAGTTGGCAAAGATAATAAACACCTACGCATTTTGGTCAAACACAATTCACATGTCGCCCGAAAAACTATTGCCTTTGGCTTTGGCAACATCGATCGCCACCCGGCCAACTGGAAAGAACTTCAGCCAGGTGCTAAAATTGACCTCGCTTTCACCGTAAGCGTCAATGAATGGAACGGTAACCGCGAATTACAGCTTATGGTCGAAGATATCCGCCACGCCGAATAACAAAAAAGCTCCGACGCATCGGAGCTTTTTTAATTATTTAGCAATATTTTTTTCAATCTCGGCCCATTTCTTTTTGAGCTGGCGGATAAGCTGACTTTTAACATCTTCAGCTAATTCTTTTTTTGTGGCATATTCTGCCACCGCGCGTTCCACCAAAGCATTATACATTTCTTTGGTTGGACCTTCGAGCTGGCCGATACTTTGTTTCAACTGCTGAAACAATGGATCAAGATGCATGGCGATTTTAGCGCGTAATTCTTTGCCTTTTGGAGTGGCATTAAGCCACATCAAAGCAGCACCAACGGCACCACCAAGAAGTAATCCTTTGTTAAAGCGTCCCATAGAAACAAACGTTAAGTGAGTTAGAAAGTACCGCAACCAGCTTGAGCGGTGGCGATAGCGGCGTTGCCGACACTAACTTCAGTACCAAAGCCAGGACCAAAGGAGGAATTGCTGAGCACTGTCTGACATTCTGCTGGAGGGGTGTTAAACGCCCCGCAGATAGCCTGTTTGACTGCTTCTGGTGTACGAGCCACCGAAGCCTCTACGCCGTTGATAATGAGCGTTGGAGAGCCTTGTACGCCATAACTGTTGTTGAGGTCTTCCTGGAGCGGATAGAGCGGATATTGACCACTGAGCCAAGTGCTCTGATCGTTATATTTAGTAGTGATCGCAAATTTCTTATCTGTTCGAGCGATACAGCTGTTCAAAGTAGTCTGGTTGACTCCAGTTGATTGCAAACATTTCTTGTAATCAGCTTCGGCACCAGTATTTTGACCAGCTCCAAAGAAACATTTCAAATAGGCCTGGAATTTGGTTGGTTGCTCAGACTGGATACAATACTGACGGGTATTTTCATCAATTTCTTTTTTGCCATGCATGATATATGACACGAATTTCACATCCATATCAGCTTTGTTTTTGAGGAGTTCCCAAGCTGGCACATAGGCTTTTTCCATTTGCAAGCCGTACGGACAGTAGGACATGACAAACAACTCTACTTTTGGTTTATCAGATTTTGGCACCACTGGAGCTGGAGCCGACGGAGCCGAAGGCTGAGCGGCAATCGGCGCTGGAGCGGTAGCCACTTTAAAAGTACCACCCTTAGCGAGCGCCGAAACACCCAAAACCACAAAACCAATAGTTCCAAGAGTAAGAACACCACCAACTACGCCGAGAATAAGGGCGCTTTTTGGATCAAGGAGTTCAAAAAAACTTTTCTGCTGTTCCATAAGGATAAAGATTAGTAAATAAGGGTGCTGTAGAGCGTGGAATACAGCTCTCCTGCGTCATCTAATTGTACCTGACCAGAGCTATTCGTCAAGTCAATGAAGCTCTGAGGCGACGGTTTGGCTATAAAAGACTGATACGGACAGGACGACAAGGCCACAACGGCGCTCGCGAGCGGAAATAACCGGCGCATATACCAGGCGGTATAGCCCATAATAAACAAACTAAATAGGTCTGACCAGCGGGGTGATCGGTGCCAGGTGATCACAAACGGGATAGTCGGATGAGATTTTTTCCAAGCAATAAGTTGTCGTGCTACACCGAGTGTCGGGCAGTGGATATGGACAATATCAAACTCCGCCAACTTCAAAAAAGCCTGCGATGAAGAAGATAATGACTGAAACGAGTGTTTAGGAGCGGTTGTTTGCACCCCTCGACGTTCTTTGGCGGTCACCGTGCCATATTGAATAGTCAACGCTTCACTTTCAATCCCCTCTTTGCCTTCGGCGGCAATGAGCGCAAAAGCTGACGACCGAATGTCGTCAAAATACTCAAACGCTGAAGGAATAATATGGACAACCCGCATACTTATTTACGAGCGATACTATGAACATTTGGCGACGGCACGCGATTGAGTACTACCGATTCAAAATAGACCAAACTATTAATTATTTTTTTGAAGGTACTAAATAACCCTGGAGTAGCAACACTTTTCGACAACGATTGAAAATACTCTTCACCATTCACCTGCGACACTCCTTGGCGCTTGGCTGACCTGTCCATAAGATTAAAGGCGACAAACATGAGTA
>CAYUBH010000042.1:0-6264 GCA_964442985.1 uncultured Gammaproteobacteria bacterium | reverse complement strand
CCCCCCCCCCCCCCCCCCCCCCCCCCCCCCCCCCCCCCCCCCCCCCCCCCCCCGAAAAGACACTGCTCTTGCGAACAGGTGTAAGTATAGTGGACAATAAAAAGATCAGTCGTTTTGATGAAAAAACGGCTTTTTTAGCCATAATTTCAACCAAAAACGAACGGCTCACTATACCATAAAAAAGCTTGCTTGTCAAGGTTTAGACACCCCCTCAACAACCCTTGCCCTCCTACCCTAGCTGTGTTAAAATAAAACCCGGTATTCATAAATCTACCTATCACTTATTTGTATGGCTGAAGAAGTAAAGAAAAAGGGAAATTATAGCGCCGAGAGCATTACCGTCCTCGAAGGTTTAGAGGCTGTCCGTCGTCGCCCAGGTATGTATATCGGGTCGACCGGCGTCACTGGTTTACATCATCTTATTTGGGAAATCGTCGACAACTCCATCGACGAAGCAATGGCTGGCTACGCCAAAAATATCACCGTCACTCTCCTCCCCGATCATTACGTACAAGTAACCGACGACGGTCGCGGTATTCCTGTTGATCTTCACCCAACCAAAAAAGTCAGCGCTCTCGAAATCGTTATGACCGTACTTCATGCCGGTGGTAAATTCGGTGGCGAAGGCTATAAAATCTCGGGTGGTTTGCATGGTGTGGGTGCGTCGGTGGTGAACGCCTTATCTACTCATACCAAGGCCGAAGTCCGTCGCGACGGTAAAATCTGGCTCCAAGAATATAAACAAGGTAAACCGGTCAAAAAAGTCGCCGAAATTGGCAAAAGTAAAGAAACCGGCACCACCATCACCTTCCGCCCAGATGAAACTATTTTTGAAACACTTAATTTTGAGTGGAAAACCATTATTGACCACTTGCGTCAGCACACCTACCTGACCAAAGGCATCCACATGACGATTAGCGACAAACGTTCGGCCGAAGAACGCGCTAAAGACGCCACCGCCATCAACTTTCCAAACCCAACCTACCAATTCTACTTTGAAGGTGGTGTCGCTTCGTATGTTCGCTATATCAGCCAAACCAAAGAAGTTAAAAATGAAAACGTCTTCTACGTTGAAAAAGAAGAACAAGGCGTCGGCGTGGAAATCGCTCTGCAATATACTGGTGAATATACCGAATCACTCTTTGCTTTCACCAACAATATCTTCAACCCAGATGGCGGTACCCATGTCGCCGGCTTCCGCACTGCTCTCACCCGCAGTATCAACACCTACGCTCGCAACAAAAGCTTTTTAAAAGAAAAAGACCCAAACTTATCTGGCGACGATGTTCGCGAAGGTTTAAACGCCGTTATCTCGGTCAAAATCCGTGAACCACAATTTGAAGGTCAGACCAAAGGCAAGCTCGGCAACACCGAAGCCAAAACCGCTGTCGAAAGCGTGCTTGGCGACGCCTTCCTTATCTTCCTTGAAGAACATCCAAAAGATGGTGAAGCGATTGTCGGCAAATGTGTGCTCGCCGCTCGCGCTCGCGCTGCTGCCAAAATTGCTCGCGACACCATCCTTCGCAAAGGCGCTCTCGAAGGTTTCACTTTGCCTGGTAAACTCGCCGACTGCTCGAGTCGCAACGCCGAAGACTCCGAACTCTTCATTGTAGAGGGTGACTCGGCTGGCGGTTCAGCCAAACAAGGACGCGATCGCGAACATCAGGCTATTTTGCCACTCCGCGGTAAAGTGCTGAACGTTGAACGCGCTCGTCTTGATAAAATCCTCGCCAACAACGAATTGAAGTCGCTCATCATTGCTATGGGCGCCAATATTGGCGAACAATTTGATATCACCAAGCTCCGCTATCATCGCATCGTCATTATGACCGATGCCGACGTGGACGGCGCGCATATCCGCACCCTACTCCTCACCTTCCTCTATCGCTACTATCCAGAGCTCATCAAGCAGGGCCACATCTATATCGCCCAGCCACCGCTCTACAGTATCAAATACGGTAAAGAGATGCGCTACGCTTATAACGATGAAGAGAAAGCCAACATCCTCAAAGATTTAGAAGCTAAAAAAGCTGACAAAGCCGAAGCAAAAAAGAAAAAAGCTATCGAAGAAGTAGCCGAAGCCGAATCTAACACATCAGCCACCGAAGGCGACGGTAGTGAAATCGAAGCAATGGTCATCGGCGGCATCAAAGTGGCCATCCAGCGCTACAAAGGTTTGGGGGAAATGAACCCTGAACAGCTCTGGGAAACTACCATGAACCCAGACAACCGTATTATGAAAAAAGTCACCGCCGAAGATGCTGAACTCGCCAATGAAACATTTGAAATTCTCATGGGCGATGAAGTTGAACCTCGTAAAAAGTTTATCCAAACCTACGCGAAGAGTGTTCAAAACCTCGACATCTAAGATACTAAAAAATCCGGTCACATCTTGTACCGGATTTTTTAGTACACTGGGGTGATAAGCACTGCAGTCATATCATCTGGCTTGCTACGCGGAGATTGCCGGCTATTAAGGCGCGACACTGTCTGCGCCGCATCAACAAGAAGCGGCACCGCACCCATGACGTCATTCGGATCAGCCTCCATCAAAAATGACCCCATTTGTTCACGAGTTAAATTATCGTGAATACCATCACTGGTTATAAGCAGCCGCTCCCCTGGTTGGAGCTGGTACACATGCAGACGTGGTTGAATGCGAGTACTACCAAGTGCCTGCCATAAAATATTTCGTCGATGAAAAACATGTTCTTCGTCGGGTAATAATGGTGTTGTTTTACTATCGACATAGCTATCCAGCGCCTCTTGCATTTGCCAGGCCTTTTCAGCATTAAACAGATTTTTTTTGGTACAAACTCGGTAAAGCTCGTAGGTATCGTCGAGGGTGAGCGATTCCAAAACACCAGTAGTATGTTGTACATACACCCGACTATCACCAACATTGCCAATCACCACGTAGCGCTTCCCACCCTCGTTATGCAGCTTAACCACCGAAGCGGTCGTCGCCATATCAGCTAATTTTGGTTCGGCTTTCTTATGTTCCAGAATACGATGGTTCGCTGTTTCGAGCGAACGCTTTACCAGTGCCTCCACCTCGGAGAGCGACAAATGTGGTGGCGCCTCCCGAAGCACCTGATACACCGCATCGCGAGCAATCTTCGACACAACGTCGGCCCCACTGTGCCCACCAGCAGCATCAAACACACCGGCAATACCGAGCGCCGGATCCTGAAAAAAAGCGTCTTCATTACGCTCCGGGTGAGATTCGTTCGGATAGCTCACTGATTCAATCTGACAAGGTTGTCGGCGAGAAGGTTCTCGTTCCATACAAAATATAACAAGCACCCATAGTATACGCTATTTTTGGTTTTTTTGGAACGAAAAAATAAAAAAGACACTGACTTCAAACTTTGAAACCAGTGTCTTGCTGAGGTCTGTCGAAACAGACCTCGAGAGAACTTATCTCTCAATGTGTTGCCTCGCTTATGTCGGCTAGTGGCCGGCGCCAGCGAAGGCTTTGACGGTTGACGACGCCATCCCCGACCAGCCGTTGTTCTTCCCCACTTCCGAAGTGAAGAACGACCAGAACTCGGACGTGGGCTGGAGACGACCTTCGCCCTCAACCCGCTCGAGCGAGATGGCACGCACCTCGTAGTACTTGCCAGGCTCGAGGTTGGGCAAGGTGACGATACCACGCGTGCCGTGGCCACCGTCGACGAACACGCTCTGCCGATCGACGCCGTGAACCCGTCGAACCTCGAGGGTCACCGGTACCGGGCGGTTCGCCGTCCAGGTGATGACGGCGGAGTTCTCGCCGATTTCCTTCAGCGGGGCGATCTTGATGTCGCGGGTCGCCGCCTGCTCCTCGTTGCTCTTGGCGCAGCCGAAGATGGGAGCGATGAAGAGCGACACCGAGAGGAGGAAGAACAGAACAGCGACGGGAGACGTGGACTTCTTCATGGGAAGTACCTCGCGAGCGTGAACTCGCAGAATGTGTCATTGCTGACACGGGGGGGTGAAACAGGTATTTCAGCCGATTCCAAGCGACCTCCGATCGCCTTCTATCGACTGAAAAACCGTAATGTAAAGAACAAACCAATACCACAGCATAGCATAAAAACAGGGTTTTGTCAAGATAAAGACGAAAATAACAGCTAAGATTAGCCAAACTGCTGTACACAGGCCTCCACCTTGACGCCACCCCCTTTTTCCGCTATACTACGGACATACTTAAACGGCCTCAGAGCCGTTTTAAAATACCTTTATCTATGATCAGCCAAGCCAAAAAGTACATCCTCGACTCATATGAGGAAGCTAAGAAAGTCACCTGGCCTACCAAGAACCAAACTATCAACTATAGTTTGCTCGTTATTGCTCTCAGCGTCGGCATGGCTATCTTTTTCTCACTCCTTGATTTCGGTTTCTCCGCAGGGTTGAGTCAGCTTATCAATCGCTAATCACTTTCTTCTTTATACACTATGGCAAAACAAACCCTCAATCTGGGTCGACGCTGGTATGTGCTCCACACCTACAGCGGTTACGAAGAAAATGTGAAACACAATATCGAACAACGTATTGAATCGTTCGATATGCGCGATAAAATCTTCGCTGTTCTCGTCCCAAAAGAAAAACGAATTAAAATCAAAAACGGCAAACGTACTCAGACCGAAGAAAAAATCTTCCCTGGCTACATCTTGGTAGAAATGATTGTGACTGATGATTCCTGGTATGTTGTCCGCAACACCCCAAACGTCACTGGCTTCGTTGGTAGCGGTACCACCCCTACTCCGATTGACCAGAAAGAAGTTGATTCTCTCTTGAAGCGCGTTAACACCACTTCTGAGCCAACTCAAAAAATTGACGTGGAAATTGGTGATGTGGTTCGTATCGTTGATGGTCCGTTCAAGAATTTTGAAGGTAAAATCAGCCAAGTCGACCACGAACGCGGTCGTATCAAAGCTCTGGTGTCTATGTTTGGTCGCGAAACGCCAGTTGAGCTCGATGCTTTACAAGTTAAGAAAATTTAGGTAGGATGATGCCGGGCTCGCTTCTAAGCCCAGAGAATCCGATTTATAACTATTTATATGGCTAAAAAAGTAATGACGCAGGTCAAGCTCCAAATCGTTGGTGGCGCCGCTAACCCAGCACCTCCAATCGGTCCAGCGCTTGGTCAGCATGGTGTAAATATCGCTGGTTTCTGTAAAGAATTCAACGATAAAACCAAAGACATGAAAGGCGAAGTGGTTCCAGTCATCATCTCGGTGTATGACGACCGCAGTTTCACCTTTATCATGAAAACAGCTCCAGTAGCTGAAATGATCAAGAAAGCAGCGAAGATCGCTAAAGGTTCTGGTAAACCTCTCCAAGAAAAAGTTGGTAAAATTACCAAAGCTCAGGTACGCGAAATCGCAGAAAAGAAAATGCCTGACTTAAACTGTCACACTGTTGAAGCAGCGATGAATATGGTCATCGGTACTGCTCGCCAAATGGGTGTTACAGTTGAATAATCAATCACTTCAACAAAAACGATCGCTTCGGCGGTCGTTTTTTTTAAACAAAAAAACAATAAGAACGATTGACAAAAAAGCCCTGCAGTGCTAGGATGAGTAGTTGTTATTTAACAATTTGTTGGACCTTCTAGTGGCTGGCGCATGTCGCGCCACTCAAAACCAACCAGTCCTATTGGGAGAAAAACCGATGCGCCTCATTCTGATCATCGCCTGTCTTTTGATGTGTGAAGCAATTCAAACTGCCAAAGCGGAGGAAAAGAACGCTGGCACTGTTCGCTGGACTACTGTCTTCATGTACGACAAGGCCTTCACCGGCAAGTACTTGATGTACAACGATGCCAAGCCGAACCAGAAGTGGTTTGTCACGAGCACTGCCGGCATTTTCTGCGACCCGCTCAGCTCCCAACCAAACACTATCTGCTTTGTAGATGAGAGCATTACTCGGTCAGCGGTTATCGAAGTGGTCAACTCAGGAACAGCGGTGTTTTTCCGCCACCCCATCGCCCGCGAATGCTACGAAATCTACCAGGCGGTACCGATTACGAATCCAAAAAAACACCCCCTGCTCACCGGAGTAAAGACCGAAGAAATTACTGGTCAAGTCTATGAGATCAAACGAACAGATCTGGTTCTCGGGTTACCTCAAGGAGAAGGTTGCCCCTGGAACAAGAAGTAATGTTGTAATAGTGTTTTCGTGGCTGATGGCGTCGCGACCTGCGCCACCTTCCACTAGAATGTCCAAATAAAAAACCTTTGAATTTTCAAGGGTTTTTTATTTTATCAGCATCGCATC
>CAYUBH010000041.1:4688-6369 GCA_964442985.1 uncultured Gammaproteobacteria bacterium | reverse complement strand
GGCATGACCTGGCGCATTTCGGGCACTTCTTCTGGCCAGATGTTCTCATAGTATCCGTCAAGCTTCCGGTAGGGGTGACCCTCCGGGCATTCTCGACCGACAAACCAGGAATGCTTCAAATCCCCGAGTGTCTGATCCTTGGCGCCTTCCACACCGAAGCTCGAGTAACCGCGCTGGCGGTCAATGCTCGGGATCTCGTAGCGACGGAGTGTTTCCTGGTCGAGGTGAAACAGTCGACGAACTTCGTCGTAGGCGAGCATAATGAGCTTGTGGTCGATGGGGTGACCCACGATTACCACAAAACCAATCTTCACGAAAGCGTCGCCAATCTTCTGCACGAGCGCCCGTCGTCCCTCCGGGGACAGTGCTCCAGCATAGAATTCTTCCAATGAAATTGCGGGAACCGTTCGGTTGTGTGGCCTCAAAGAGCTACCCTCCGTTTGTCCAGGCGAGATTGCCTAGAATAGGCATAATAGTATGCTTTTTACCGCCTATTGTCAATATACAAAAGGGGAGCGGGGTGGTTGCGCAATTACGCTATTTTCCTTATACTAGAGGGGAAATTAATTATTTTGTATGCCACTACTCACTCTCGATGCTGTCGGTATCTTCCTTATCTTAGCTGGTTTTAGTATCGGTCTTGGGGCGGTCACCGTGATCGATCTCCATGGGTTTCTTGGTCGACGTTCGGCCTACTGGACCGAAGCGACAATTCGTACCCACAAAATTACCAAACCCCTTATTTGGATTGGTATGTTTACAGCCCTCGCTGGGGGATTAATTGTGTATCGCTATGTTGGTCTTACTCCACAAACACTTACCCAGTTGGTATCAGCTATCGTCATGATTCTCAACGGTTGTTTTCTTAGCTTTGTGGTGAGTCCGTTTCTTCTTCGCCAAGAAGCGTTAGGCAAAGCGAAAGAGTTGCTACCAAAGTCACTCCAAGTAAAAATTACTCTTAGTTTTATTATTTCATTCATTGGTTGGTGGGGGAACGCCGTTTTATTCGCGCTCTATATCAGTAACCGTTAATTGTTTGTATGTCTCTTATTTTTCTCGATACCGAAACAACCGATTTAGAAAAACCTCGTCTCGTTCAGCTGGCCTATAAGGTTGTGGCGACTGGTGAAGTGGTTAATGAGCTTTTTAAACCGCCAGTGACGATTTCCTACGGAGCAATGGCAATGCATCATATCACTAATGAAATGGTAGCGGATAAACCAGTTTTTTCGGGAAGCGAAACCTACCAAAAATTAGCCGGTCTTCTCACAGATAGTATTGTCGTGGCGCACAACGCTCCCTACGACCTGACTGTTCTCAAAAATGAAGGTCTGACACCAGGCAAAGCGATTGATACGCTTAAAGTCGCTCAGCACACGATACAGAGCGAGCAGTACAATTTACAGTACTTACGCTATTCTTTGCATATAAACGTCTCTGGGACGGCTCACGATGCCTTAGGCGACATCACTGTGCTTGAGGGAGTGTTCAAATATCTCAAGGAGACAGTAGGGGAGATGTATCTCCTCACCAGCGACGAAGCAATTTTGGAAAAGATGATGGAATTATCGGCGACACCAGTCCTTCTCACCATGGTCAATTTCGGCAAGCATAAAGGCAAAACGTACGAACAGCTTGCGAACACAGAGCGAAGTTATTTGGAATGGCTCTATCGCAGTGA
>CAYUBH010000041.1:0-4588 GCA_964442985.1 uncultured Gammaproteobacteria bacterium | reverse complement strand
ACTGTTTTGGCTTTTTTGGAGCGTACCACCGGCAAACAATCGTGGGAGTGCGCCAAGGCAGCGATGCGATTTCGAATTGACAAAACCACGCTCGAAGCGCCAATGGGGAGCTTGTCAGGCGGGTATCAGATGCGAGCTAAATTAACAGCGATGATTTTGCCCGATCCAAATTTAATTATTTTAGATGAACCAACCAACTATCTCGATTTATCTACTCTCCTTCTCTTAGAGCGGTTTTTACAGTCGTACCACGGTTCATGTTTGGTAGTGTCGCACGACCGCGAGTTTCTCAAAAATACCTGTACCGAGACGTTAGAGGTTGATCAAGGGGTGTTAGAGTTATATCCAGGAAGTATTGAAGAATATTTGGCCTACAAAGAAGAACAACAGCTCATGAAAGAGCGGTATAATAAAAAAATAGATCGCGAGCAGAAGCATCTGCAGGCGTTTATTGATCGTTTTCGTTATAAAGCGTCCAAGGCCAGCCAGGCGCAAAGTAAAATGAAGCAATTGGCGCATTTGCAAAAAATTGAAATTGTATCCGCGATGCGAACAGCGCGGTTTGTTATTCCGTCTGGTGAAAAACGTAAAGGCTTAGCTCTTCGAGTGAAGGAGCTAGCGATTGGTTATGGAAATAAAAAAGTGGCGGACCGTATCACTTATGATATTGAATGCGGGGAGCGGGTAGCGATTCTTGGCGACAATGGCCAAGGTAAGACAACGCTTTTGAAAACGATTACCGGCGAGCTTCAGGCACTCGAGGGAGTTTTTAAATGGGGGCATAAGTTGAGTATTGGCTATTACGCTCAGCATATTCCTAATCAGTTGCCACCCACGGAAACAGTGTTTAGTTATCTCAAATCACAGGCTTATGACACGCCAGACGAAGAATTGCTCGCGATGGCGGGAAGTTTTTTGTTTACCGATGATGACACCCTCAAAAAAATTGAAGTCTTAAGTGGTGGGGAGCGAGCGCGGTTATCGTTGGCTGGGATTTTGCTCAACAAACACAACGTCCTATTGCTTGATGAACCGACGAACCATTTAGATTTTGAAACGGTGGAGGCTTTGGGGAGAGCGCTTGGGGAGTATGCTGGGACGTTATTTTTTATTTCGCACAACCGCACCTTTGTAAATATGGTGGCAACGAGTTTGCTCGTGGTTGGCGGTGGTCGAGCGGTGCGTTATCCAGGCACCTATGAAGAATACGTTTATACGATGGAAAAAGCTCTGGAAGCGAGCGGGATAGCTTCGGAAGAAGTGATTAGAGTAGACGAGACGGCCCATCCTACACCAGCCAAGCTTGATTATCTGGAAACAAAGACGTTGAAGAAAAAAATGGGGAGTGTCGAAAAAGCGCTAGCCGATAAAGAAGGGGAGCGACGGAAGTTGCTGGTCAAGCTAGAAAAAGATCCAGCAGCCTTTAGTCCGGGGCAGTATCGGGCGCTCGGGAGCATTACCAAAGAAATTGAAGATCTAGAAGCGGAATGGTTAGCCCTACAAGAGCAGTTATAAAATCCACGATATCTCCGTGGATTTTTTGTTACCTTCTTTCAATGTCGCTCTGATGAAAATTAAACGACGTCAGGTGCGAAGCACCCACCGATTCCTCCCAAGTCAAGCTCGTTGGAGTAGTGTTCCGTCTATAGCCACGAAACAGCTAGTCAGTGTTAAAAGCAAAAACACCCTTGTGGGGTGTTTTGTCTGGTCGCTCTCGCTAGAATCACAAACAGCTTGCGAACCTAGCGAGAGTAGAGCGACCGGGGGGGGTGCGTCTACCTCGTCGTACAAAAGTCTTACTTCTCACCCTTCTTCGCCGGAGGATTCTTCGGCTTGGGGATGGTCGAAATTACTCCACGAACATAATCACTCAGCTGCTTCTCAGTGAAGCCACGGGCGAGCAGTTCTTTCCGGGCCTTCCGCTTGGTGTGGGCGGAAACACCGTCGCTTCGGAGCATGGCATTGTCTGCCGGGCTGATGTGCTCGAACAATTGACGAGTGCTGAGCGGCTTTTCCGGTTTCTTAGGCACAATGGCCTCCGTTGGAAAAAAAGTGAACCGAGGTAGTCGGCTCACGGGTTATACCAAAAAATCGGCCGTTTGTCAATCATTCGGCCCCAACTTTGATTGGCAGATTCGCACCTATCCAGCCCAAAATCCCGCCAGTGACGTTTATTGCCTCAACACCATTTTTTTTCAAAAAATTACAGACAAGAGCGCTTCGGCTCCCGCTCGCACAATGAACATAGAGTGGTTGTGGAAAACCTTTGATTTCTTCGAGGCGTTTTTGAACCTCACCTGTTGGGATAAGGGTTGATCCAGAAATATGCATCGTTTCATATTCTTTTGGTTCGCGAACATCGAGAATAGTGTAATTGCCTTTGGTGGTTTGTAAAAAAGTATAGAGATCTTGTGGGGTGATAGTTGGCATAGGATTAGTCTTTATTTCCACGATGATATTTTTTGTGCATCTCGTGAAGTTTGGGGTTAGTAACGTGGGTGTAAATTTGCGTCGTCATGATGTTTTTGTGCCCCAAGAGCTCTTGCACCGAGCGCATATCAGCGCCTTGGCCAAGGAGATCAGTCGCAAAACTGTGGCGGAGGGTGTGGGGAGTGGCGTCGACAGGTAGCCCGGCCATCGTACAATATTTTCGAACCAAACGCTCGACTGAGCGGGGAGTGAGACGATGTTCATCATCGTTGTCGTTCTTGTGGTAGTTGATGAATAGGGGAGCGTACATGTCTTGGCGCGTTCTGAGGTACTTCACCAACCACTTAAGAGCGCGTTCTGAAAAATAAATGACACGAACTTTTCCACCTTTGCCACTAATACTGAGCTCGGTATCTTCTAGTGATCCTTTTAATAATCGGGGAGTATCGAGCTGTCTAATATTAAGCGACGTTAGTTCTGAGACCCGCATCCCGGTAGAGAAGAGGGTCTCGAGGATGGCCCGATCACGAAGACCATCAGGCTTACTGGTGTCGGGCATATCAAACAATCGTTTGACTTGTTCGAACTTTAAAAATTTTATAGCTTTATCCTTGTCAGTTAATTTTGGTAATTTTATTTTTTCTGACGGCAAACTTTGAATATCCTTATCAATAAAATAATTGACGAGATTGCGTACGGCGATAAGGTAATAGTTCTGAGTAGTCTTTTTAATGGTATTACCATGCTTATCCTCTTTTTTGCTCAAAAATAAGCGAAAATCCCAGATATGCTCGGGGGTGAGCTGGTGAGGTAATAGCTCGACTAGTTTGTTTCGCTCTAGCCACTCAACAAAGACTTTGAGGAAGTTGTCGTAGTTGCGTACCGAGGTAGCGGCGAGACCTTTTTCGACTTCACAATATTCTAAGAAGTCGGTAACGTGATCGATGATAGGCTTTTTAGATTGCTTGAGCATAGGGGAGATTAGGAAAAGATGAACTTGGTATAGTATACCATACCTTGGGTGCTATAGTCACTTAATCTATGTTATACGACGTTATATCTCTCTTGATACAGATACCTCCTAGCTTGGCCGTGTCCCTACTTCCAATACACTCGTTCACCAAATCTGACGTCCACATACTCGGTTGGCTTACTGGTTTGTAAAATTGTTTTTACATTTTCAATTTGCGCTTCGCTGTCTAGTAACGGATTCATTTTTATTTTCCAAGCGCGATCTGTGTATACATCGATGCCAGCATTAGGATCAGCTGTCGTCATGTATTTAATACTAACCAGCTTAGTACGGCGCATGCTGTTGGCAATATCTAAAACGCCAGCGATAAAACCGGCTGGTAGGACGTTTTTGGCCCGCTCCTCTACACCACGCTCTCTCGAGTCATAAATGATAGGGTAACCAGCGTATTCTTGGCTAATCTTAGCGAAATTAGGCACATGGAGCGGGGTAGTGGTTGCGGTCAAAAGAGTGCTCGAAGCGCTTAGATTAGCCAAAATTTGAGTGGAGGTAGGCGAGCGGGGTGTGGTTGAGGTGGTCGTTGTTACACTACTGCCCTCCCCTGCCCCACCAAGCATAATCTTTTTGAGGACAGCGCCCGAGCCGTCAAGCAAAAAATATCCTGAGCCGTTGTCGTAAATAATGGAAGAAATTTTTTCTTCCAAAGTAATTTTGAGTGTGCTTGGAAATATTTTTTCTACAGTAACGTTGTTCAGTGCAAACGTCTCATCAAGCCTTTTTTCAATACTGTTGGCACTGACCAAGAAGTAGGTATCCTCTGGCCAGAAACGTCCTCGGTTTAAAAAGTTTTGTCTAACAAAACTGTCTATCTCATCATGTTTGATAATTTTGAGCCCGCTGTACTCTGTTTTGGTAATTTGAAAATAGGGTGTGTACAGCATCACTCCGATCCAAGCGACAAACACGGTGACACTAGCAATTGTTTTATAGGGAATGTTTAGTTTTTTGCGAGTAGCCACCCGTTTGTACGGATTAGCAAATCGCCCGGCCATTTCGGACTTCTGCACAACCACTCGTTGTTTGGTTTTGCGCGAAAATAAACCACGCCACCAGGATCGTTTTGGTGGTTCTCGTCTAAAATGACGTTGTGATTGAAAATAGCGCATGATTAGACAATAATTCTTG
>CAYUBH010000040.1:2562-6540 GCA_964442985.1 uncultured Gammaproteobacteria bacterium | reverse complement strand
TTGCTCCGCCAAGAATTTAAAAACAAGAAAAAACAAATCGATCGCGAACACGAAACTGAACTGAAGAAAGCACAAGATGAAAAAGCGCCAGCATCAGCGATCGAAGCTATCACACTCGAAACCGAACGCAAACGCAATGCACTTGAAGCAGATTTCTTGTCCGCTGAAAAAGAACTCAAAGAAATCCAAGTGATGAAGATTGTTTCTGAAAATAAATATCAGGAATTATCGTTGCGCTACGGCCACCTCTTTGAAGCATCTATCGGTGCTGAAGCAGTCTACAACTTGCTCAGTCGTATTAATATTGATGAAACAGTTGCTCATCTCACTGCTGAACAAGCTACTTCCAAAGGTTCTAAATTGGAACGCATTATCCGCCGCAAGAAACTTCTCAAGAGTTTGGGGATGAACAAGATTCGTCCAGAATGGATGATCATGAAAAACATTCCAGTTATTCCACCAGACCTTCGCCCAATGGTGGCGCTTGACGGTGGTCGTTTTGCCACATCTGATTTGAACGATCTCTATCGCCGTGTTATCAACCGCAATAACCGTTTGCGCCGTCTTCTTGAGCTCGATGCTCCAGAAGTTATCTGCCGCAACGAAAAACGTATGTTGCAAGAAGCGGTTGACGCCCTTATCGACAACAATGCCCGTCATGCGAAGACAGTGACTGCTTCAACTGGCCAGAAACGCCAGCTCCGCTCACTCGCTGACATTTTGAAAGGTAAGCAAGGTCGTTTCCGTCAAAACTTGCTCGGTAAACGCGTCGACTACTCTGGTCGTTCTGTTATCGTCGTTGGTCCACAACTCAATATTGACGAGTGTGGTTTGCCAAAACGCATGGCCCTCGAGCTCTTCAAGCCATTCATCATGGGTGAAATTATCAAACGTGAATTGGCTCACAACGTCCGCTCCGCTAGTCGTTTTATCGAAAGTGAAGCTGATGAAGTATGGGACATTCTCGAAGAATTGACCAAGACTACTCGCGTGATGTTGAACCGTGCGCCTACCTTGCACCGCCTTGGTATCCAAGCATTCCACCCACGACTCGTTGAAGGTAAGGCGATTCAGCTTCACCCGCTCGTTTGTACTGCGTTCAACGCCGACTTCGACGGTGACCAGATGGCTGTACACTTGCCGCTCACTGCGGAAGCACGCTGGGAAGCAGAAAATTTGATGGCTTCTGAAAAGAACCTCCTCAAACCTGCCACCGGTCAACCAGTTATTACTCCAAAACAAGATATTGCCCTGGGTTGTTTCTACCTCACTCGCTACAACGTCACCGATACTGGGGAAGTTACAAAGTTTTATGGCTCTGAGAAAGAAGCGAAGTTTGCCTACAAGGGTCGCCAAGTAAGTATCCATCAGCGTATCAAAGTGCGCATGGTAGATGCGAAGAATAAGTTCCCTGAAGATGCCCCAACGTTGATTGAAACATCTATCGGTCGCATTTTGTTCAACGAAATTATCCCAGAAAAATTACCATACTATAACGAAGCGATTAACGTTAAGAAATTAGCGACCATCATTCGCTTGTGTTTGGAAATTTATGGTCAGGAAACCACCGCTTTCTTCCTCGACGAACTCAAGAACTTGGGTTACCGCTACGTCACCAAATCCGGCTACTCGCTTGGTATGGAAGACTTCCCAGCGATTGTGCAACGCCCTGGTCTTATCAAAGAAGGTGATGCTCGCGTTCGTGAAATGGAAGAGCAATTCCAAGAAGGTTTGCTTACTCAAGGTGAACGCCATGCTAAAATTGTGGAAATCTGGACTGAAATTAAAGATAAAATTTCCGCTCACAATAAAACTATTTTGCACAAAAACGGCCCAGTGTTCGCGATGATCGACTCTGGTGCTCGCGGTACCTATGGTCAGCTCGGCCAGGTGATGGGTATGAAAGGTCTTGTGATGTCGCCATCCGGTGATGTTATTGAACTCCCAGTGAAGGGTAACTTCAAAGACGGTTTCGATGTACTGGAATACTTCATCTCTAGTCACGGTACTCGTAAAGGTTTGTCCGACTCGGCGCTTCGCACAGCGAACGCTGGTTATTTGACTCGTCGTTTGGTCGATGTGTCTCAAGATGTTGTCATTATCGAAGAAGATTGTGGTGATGATATCGGCGAAATCTTTACTGTTGAACAAAGTAAGCAGATGGGTGAAAAATTATCTGATCGCGTTTGGAGTCGCTATGTTGTCTCTGATGTAAAATCCGGCAACAAAGTCGTGCTCAAAGCCGGTGATGTGATTGATGATAAAATCGCTCGTCAAATTGAAGAATTGGGTATTGATTCTGTCCACGTTCGCTCACTTCTCCAGTGTCGTTTGCCAAAAGCCGTCTGCCGTAAATGTTATGGCTACGATTTGGCTACCAACGGTGAAGTAGCCTTTGGTACTGCTGTCGGTATTATTGCCGCTCAGTCTATCGGTGAACCTGGTACTCAGCTTACCCTTCGTACTTTCCACGCCGGTGGTGTGGCTGGTAGTGATATCACCCAAGGTTTGCCTCGTGTTGAAGAATTGTTTGAAGTCCGCACTCCAAAACACCAAGCCGTTCTCTCAGAAGTGGCCGGTAAAGTGGAAATCGAAGATGCTGATGGTAAAATCGTTACTTCGGCTACCGGTAAAAAGATCTTCGAAGGTCGTCGCGGTCAGAAAATCGTCAAAGTTCACTTTGAAGGCATGGATGAAATGGCTATTAAGTGTAAAGCTGAAGACGAAATCATGGTCAAAGACGGTGCTGAAGTCAAAACCGACGAAATCCTTGTGGTTCGTGGTTCATCTGGTGAAGAAATCAAAGCTAAATACGACGGTAAGGTGAAAGTCACCAAAAATACTGTCAGCCTTGAATATCAAGGTCCTCGCATTCGTGAATACATCATTCCGTTAGGGTATAAACTCATGGTCAAAGCTGGCGAAGAGGTTGAAAAAGGTGGTCGTTTGACTGATGGTAGTATCCATTTACAAGAATTATTTGAACTCAAGGGTCGCCCAGCTGTTCAACGCTATGTCCTCGAAGAAGTACAGAACATCTACTCTTCTCAAGGTCAGAAAGTGAACGATAAACACGTTGAACTCATTATTCGTCAAATGTTTAGTCGTGTGTACGTTGAAGACGCAGGCGAAACCGATCTCTTGCCGGGTGAAGTTGTTGAGAAATCACAAGTTGAATTCTCTAACCGCCAGGCCAAGAAAGATGGTTTGAAGCTAGCCACTGCCCGCGAGCTCTTGCTCGGTGTCAGTAAGGTTGCTCTCTCTACGCAGAGCTTCCTCTCCTCCGCTTCATTCCAAGAAACCGCTCGTATCCTCATCAATACCGCTTCCACTGGTAAAATCGACCATTTGGAAGGTCTCAAAGAAAACGTTATTATCGGTCGCCTTATCCCAGCTGGTACTGGATATAAGAAATAAGCCGTGTAACACAAAAACCCTCCGCCAATCGGCAGAGGGTTTTTTGTTCACTTGAATGAACGGGTTCATTTCGTGTATACTCTGCTACAGAAAAACACTCATTATGATGAGTCAGGAACATTTTAAAAAAATCATTCTCGTCGCAGTATCTGTTTGCGTCGGTGTTGTTATTGGCTGGTATGCGTGCCCAGGCAACCGTATAGATAAAAATATATTAGAACAAAAAAGAGAGTCTCGAGAAAAAAACACCTCGACATTCTTCACAAGCCCGCTTCTCGAATGTTCAGATTACGACTCTATTTCTAACAAAACAGTTAACGAGGTCAAGGAAGAGGTGGATGCGCTTGTCAAGGATTGGGAGAAAAAACCAGAGGTAGAGAAAATCTCTGTTTATTTCCGAGATTTAAACAATGGTCCATGGTTTGGGCTTGGAGAAAAAGAAGAATTTATTCCAGGTAGTCTCCTCAAAGTTCCGCTCATGATTAGTGTACTTCGAGAAGCTATGGAAAATCCTAGCATACTAGATCGCCAAGTCTTGCTAGTAAAAGACGAAAGTTTTAA
>CAYUBH010000040.1:0-2462 GCA_964442985.1 uncultured Gammaproteobacteria bacterium | reverse complement strand
AATACAGAATTTAATGATGGTATAGTAGCTGGTGTACCAAGCAGCATACCAGTGGCTCATAAATTTGGGGAGCGACTAGATGAGAAAACCGGCTTTAAACAATTACACGATTGTGGCATTGTTTATTTACCTAATCGACCATATTTACTCTGCATCATGTCCAAAGGTTCAAACGTAAAAGTTTTGGAAGAAGTTACTGCTGATATTTCTCGAGCTATTTATCGAAAATTGCGTTAAAATAGCGACAAAGCCACCTGCTCAGGTGGCTTTTTTAGCTTGACAGAAGCGCTTCTCCACCGTTACAATCAGTACATTCGTTATTAATGTATTTGTATGTCTCATCATGAAGAAATGCTGGTAAATAAACACCCTGTCATTGGTCAAAAAGTAGCTGATTTTGAACTATCGGCTTTCCAAAATAACAAGCAAATCAAGCTTAAACTGTCGGATTTTGCTGGTAAATGGCTCGTGCTGTTTTTCTATCCAGCAGATTTCACTTTTGTTTGTCCGACTGAGCTCGAAGACCTTGCCGACCACTATGAAGAGCTCAAGAAAATGAATGTTGAGATATTGAGTGTGTCCACCGACACAGTCTTTGTACACAAAGCGTGGCACGACAACTCTCCGGCTATCAAAAAGATTGAATTCCCAATGGTTGCTGACCCAACTGGAGCGCTCTCTAAAGAAATGGGCGTGTATATTCCAAGCGAAGGGCTAGCCTTGCGTGGTACTTTTATCATTGACCCAGATGGTGTGCTCAAAGCTTTTGAAGTGCATGACAATAGTATTGGGCGCAGTGCCGATGAATTGGTTCGGAAGCTCCAAGCCGCCGAATATGTGCGCGGTCACGGCGGAGAAGTCTGCCCAGCCAAATGGAAACCAGGCTCCAAAACCCTCAAACCAGGGATGGATTTAGTTGGTAAAATTTAGTATATGAATAAACTGCTTATCAGCGTAATCGGAGTATTGATGTTTGTTGGTGGTGGCTGTGAAAAACAGCTTATTCAACAAAAGAGTGCTTCTGATCAGGCGATAGCAATGGCTACATATAGTAATACGTTAGGCGGGTATTCTTTTTCCTATCCAAAGAGTCTTCAGCTTGGGGCTGTCAACTCGGCAGTAAGCGAAAATATAGCGGTATACAATGTGCCGAGTGGCACTGATCTTCCCGACAACGCCTTTCCTGCCTTAGAGTTTAAAATAATTAAGACGACAGTCTATCCAGAGAGTAAAATTGAAGTATTGAAAAAAGAATATTTTAAAGACAGAAAAACCAAAGTAGCCCCTTTAAAAATAAATGATATGTCTGGTTGGGTAATAACTCAAACAGAGTCAATTGACGAATTTTTCCCGTATGCTCGTGTACTGTATTTCCCAAAAGGAAGTGGCGAACTTCTAGTGTTTGATTTTAATAACGATGAAATAACTGAGCAGATAATTAATTCTCTCAAAACAGTGAAATAAAACATATGTATCAAGCTAAAAAATACGATCATCTCCTCGGAACGCCAGGATTGAGCGATCAACTCCTCAAAAATCACTTTGCCCTCTATGAAGGGTATGTCGCTAACACTAATAAATTAGCCGACGCATTGGCTGGCATGACCACACTTGGCACACCAGAATACAACGAACTCAAACGCCGCTTTGGTTGGGAGTTTGACGGTATGCGTCTCCACGAACTCTATTTTGGCAATATGAAAAATGGGGGAGTCGCTCTCTCAAGTGCTAAACTCACTGCTAAAATTGAAAAAGATTTTGGCAGTTATGAAGCCTGGGCTAAAGACTTTAAAGCCGTTGGCAGTATGCGCGGAATTGGCTGGGCTGTTGTCTATTTTGATGCCGAAGCCGACCGTTTGTTTAATGTTTGGATCAACGAACACGATGTCGGACACTTTACCGGCTGCCAACCGCTTTTGGTAATGGATGTTTTTGAGCATGCTTTTATGCTTGATTATGGCACCAAACGAGCCGACTACATTGAAACCTTTTTTAAAGCCATTGATTGGTCGGCGGTAGAAAAACGCCTTGCCTAACATTGGTAGTAGTATGTTTGCTAATAAGAAAAACCTACTGAGCGCCTGTGTTGCGGTAATGCTTGTATGCTTCGGGTTTTTTATTGGTCAACACTACCGTCCGATTAAAAAAAATAGTGGAAAAAATGATTTTCGAGGAGGGAAAATCTCTGAGCTCACCAATCCACTTCTCGATTGTGCTGAAATTGATAACGTTTCCAATAAAACAGCCCTCACCACTCGAGATAATATCGTCAACTATATTGAAGATATTAAAAAAGAAGGGGTGGAAACAGTGGCGGTGTATTTTCGTGACTTAAACAACGGACCGTGGTTTGGTATTGGCGAAAAAGACGACTTTCTACCCGCCAGCCTTCTCAAAGTCCCGCTTATGATGGCGGTGTTTAAACAGTCAATGAAAGACAAGCAGTTCCTTGAAGAGATACA
>CAYUBH010000039.1:0-6783 GCA_964442985.1 uncultured Gammaproteobacteria bacterium | reverse complement strand
AGGCGTACCATCTGAGCTTAAAGCAGCAATTGTTGTAGAAGCTAAGGTAGCCATCGATGTGCCGTCTCTATAATTAGCCTGAAGAAGAACATCATCAAAACCATTTGGTTGTAGTGTTAAACTTGAAATTGTAGTGCCCTGTAAAGAAGATGTACCTTCGACGCCAAATGTACCACCGACTGACATGGTATAACGCGGGGTATTAGTACTGACACCAAACAACCCAGTATTGAGCACTGTTACGATATTGGTGCCAGTGGAGGTGGTGATGACAAATGGATTGCGACTGGAGGTGGCCGCCAAACCAAACACCGCAACCGGGGTGGAAGTATTAATACCAAGAAAACCATCTTTAGTGATGACCGAGATAGTTGAACTTGAGCCATTTTGCCATTGGGTTAGATCACCAGTTTGCGCAATCGCAGCCCGAGCAATAAGCGGCACATATGAAGCATCCGTGCCGGCAGAAGTCATAAGTGTATAGTTTCCACCAGGTAATGCTGTGCCAACATTTGGTCCAGGAAAGAAAACCGAGGCCTGATCAGCACCGAGCACCATGTTATCGCGAGTACTACCGCGACCGATAAAGAAATCACCGCTACCTTGCGCTTTAGTGAAAAATTGCCACGCTGTGGACGACGGAATAATAGCAGACGACATTCGAATACCAGCCCCAAGAGAACCCGTCGACATAAGCACGATACCGTTCGCTCCAACACCTCGTCCATTATCAGCATTTTCCATAATCAAAGCACCTCTTTCGTCAAAATAAGTAGTGCTTGAAATAGATAATAAATAATTTGGAGATGAACTAGCAACACCCAAACGAGCGACTGTTGCTCTTGTGGAAGCGTTGAAATTGGACGTTGTCGCATTAGTCATGGTGACAGTTTGCAAACTAGACAAACCGCCAACACCGAGCGTGCCACCGACTGACATGGTGTATTGTGGAGTATTCGTGTTAACACCAAACACACCCGTGTTAAACACCGTCACGATATTAGTGCCAGTCGACGAAGCAATGATAAACGGATTAGACGACGAAGCTGCCTGAATAGCCAAGCGAGCGATTGGCGAAGTGGTGTTAATACCAATATTGCCGTTGCTAGAAATTAACAAACGAACACCGTTATTAGTGTACGGACTAGTATCACTCGCACCATTGTTCGTTCCAAAAAAGATATCTGTCGGAGCTCGACCTGTCGAAACCGTACCGTTTACACGAGTACCCATTATGGCGGTGTCAAGATAACTAGTGCCATCGTACGCGTAAAAATTAATAACACTTGTGTAGTCACCGTCAACTACTGTTGTCAAACCACCCGTGGTGCCTCGAGCTTTTCTAAAATCAAACACTGGGGCGTTAACGCCCGTATTAATTTGCGAAATATTCAAACCACGAGATGTGGCTGATTCACTAACTAAATCTAAATCATTCGTCGGACTATTAGTCCCAATACCAACCTTACCTGTTGTCAACACAGTTAAAATATTCACCCCAGTTGAAGTAGTAATAACCAACGGATTAGCGGTTGTAGAAGCTCCAATAGAGAGAAGTGCTGTCGGCAAAGATGTGTTAACCCCAAGTAAACCGGAGACATTCAAATTGGTGGAGGTGGCATTAGAAAAACGAGCTGAAGTAGCAAAAAGATTAGTTGTAGTAACAAAAGACCCAACCGCCGTGGTAAACGTCAACGTTGGGAAATTACCGTTAGTACCAGTAACACTCGTCACAGTAAGTGTACTTGCCGAAAGCTGGCCAGTGGAGAAATTAGTGGTTGTAGCACTAACAATTACCGCGTTAGTGGAACTAACCATAGAAAAGGTTGCCGTAGCAAACGTGGCTGTTCCTGTAAAAGCAGCGCTACTACTTACATTCAAGAAAGAGGTGGTTACATTGGTACCGCTCAAATTTGTAAACTGCATCAACGCTGAGAAAATGTTGGTGGAGGTAAGTGAAGAAAAAGTTGAAGAGGCAAACGTGGTCACTCCAGTAAAAGTTGAAGTACCTGTGACATTAAGACCCGTTGAAGTAATCCCGCGCAAGTTAAAGTTGCCAGCTGCATCAGAAATTGGGATGTAGGTTGACGACGAAGCGGTGGAAGTTGCTGCTACACCGTCGAGGTAGCGAGCGTTGAAAGCGTATGGAGTGGCCGTAAGCTGTTTGCGTGGAGTCATAACTTCCCCACCAACCGTAATTTGGAGATATAAATTTTGATTACTCTGGAAAATAGATGGGTCAAGCGAGTTGGTGCCAGTGCCGCCGAGCTGAACAGTAAAAATACCGTTGCTTGGAGTGACCGACAGTGCCACTGGGGTACCAACAGTGCCACTTGCCGTATACACAATCGAACCACCAGACGAAGCAGTGTAGAGCGAAATGATCATGGACTGCGTTGTTGTCGCCGACAAACTCCCCACCAATAATTTTCCTTGGTAAGTAATCACTGTTGGAGCTTGCGCTGCCCGCACTTCAGAAACTGCTGGCAAAAACCAGGCAGAGAGTGCTAAAAAAACAAAAAAGCCGAAGCCGACAAGAGCTCGAACAAAGGATTTGGCTGACAAGTTTTCCAAAACTCTTTGCTGCATAGGGAACTATACTTATAGTATACACCAAATACAGCTTTTTTTGAACGTCAACTGTTGATAACTTTTAGCAAGAATTGGCTATTTTTTCCAAAAGCGACCTTGTTCAAACATGGCGCGCTTCCAGTGATAGAAATTGAGGTAGTCACAGAGGGTAAAATCAAGGGTTGAGGAGGTAGAATAGTCATTTGGGCACGAAATCTCTGACGGTGTGTTGTAGAGCACCTGTCGCCCGCCAGTTTTTGTCACCTGATTCACATACAAACCCAACTCATGCATCCCCAAAATGTTCGGGTACTTCGCTCGATCACCAAACATCGAATATCCCTCAAACGAATTAGGCACTTGGATATTAAACAGCTGTAAAAGTGTCGGCAACTGGTCGAGCCCAGACGACAGGGTGTCAATTTGTTTTGGCAAAACCGTCCCTGGGACATATAGCCCAAAGAAATTTCTATCATAGTAGGTCATTTTCCCTGCTTCATCAGGAAAAATATCAGTCGTAATCGCTCCTGGAAAAATAGCATGGTCGCCAACCACCACCACAATTGTATTAGTCGCAAATGAACTTGCTTTGAACTGCTCCCAAAACAATCCAAAAGCATGATCGGTGGTGTGAAACATGTTCAACACCGGCTGATTACCGTCGCCATAGGGTACAGCATCTTTAGCCAAATTAAACGGCGGATGTGTATCTACTGTCGCGAGCATCATCAAAAACGGCTCCGGAGCACGCTTCATCGCATCAAATAACGCTGGAAACAGCTGGTGATCAGAATATCCCCACGATAACGGCTCGCCCGAAATATAATCGGCCAATTCACTGGTACCAAGCACTTTGTCCACTCCCATGCTCGTAAAAATACCATTTTTATGAGCAAATTCTTTATCCACCGCTGTTAAATAATCCGCTGTTTTAAATCCGCGAAACTTTTTGAGAATTTCCGGCAAACAGAGTAAGTGGTGATTTTGCAATTTACGTTCATTTTGAATTTCATTATGCCCAGTCGGAGGCAAAAACGAACATAGCTGGGACAACGTCCCGGTAATCGTCGGCGTGGAAGCGTTAAAATAATTAGTAAAAATAGTGGTATCCTTATCTTCCAAAAAAGCGTCAAAATGAGGGGTCACGCCACGCAATTTTTCGTTATATACTCCGCTAAAACGAGCCGAAAAAGACTCAACATACACAATGAGTACATTAGGCACTCTCGCCACCAATTTTTGTGGCAAAAATACTGTCGTGGTCGGTGAAAATACCACTTCTCGATCCAACACTCGAAACGCTGTCGGATCATAGTTCAAACCAAACTTTTGAAGCTTGATCCGAAGCGCTGGTGACAGCTCCACAGCCGGAGTGCGGCGGATATAAAAATCATAAAACGAGTTAAGGACTGCTCGCTCGGGGGTATTGCGAAGCGATGACAGACCGGTTAATCCCAAAAAGGCTACCAACAACAAAACAAGGTCGTAAGCATACCACCACTTTCGAGGGACAGCCTGATGAACAGCGATCACTCGACGAATAAGCAGCGCCATCAAAACAGTTACACCGACAGTAAGTCCGATAAGTAAGAGTGATAACGGATTCTCCATCACACTCTCTGAGCCAGCTGCGTGCCCGAGCGCCACTGGGCTAATATACAGCCCGGAAAAATATAAAATGGCAATATTCACTGCCCAAACGCCCAAGAAAAAAACATACGTTATTCCCCAAGCGATAAATCCAAGTGATCGAACAACCCGAGAACGCACCGAAACAAAAAGTAACGACGCCAGAGCAAACAATGCGAGCCACACCAGCGTCACCGCAAACGACCGAAAAAAGACAATATTAAAAAACTTTATGTTACTATCCAAAATATAATAGTGGTATGCTGTATACTGAAGTGCGCTCTGCGTGACAAATAACACAAAAGCAAACGCAAACACCACACGACTCAGTTGCATCACTTGAACAGCCGACGGATGTCTCGAAAAAATAATCTGTATCTGCCAAAAAATAAACCAAAAAACGAGCGCGCTATAAAGCAAACTCGCCAATTCATTTTTGAAAAAAAAGATACCGAACAAAAGTGACGAAGCAAAAAAAAGCGTATCAAGCGACCGAAGCATTTCACCTGTCCAAAATGACGATCGTCGGGTTCGTGTTACCGCATGTACATATAGGTATTTTGCGATCAAAAAAGCACCAAGTGACACTACCAAAATAAGGCTTAATTTAGCAAAAAAAATCCATGCGTCACGCATGGAAAAATGGTACCAACTCCAACCGGTGGCAATAAACAAAGCGGCCGCAAACGACCGCCATGACAGAGTGGGAAAATTAGACCGCAGCATCATCGTATTCTTTTACTTCTCGAGCAGTATTTTTATTTTTTTTAATATTGCCAGCTAATTTAATTTTGTGTTTTTTTAATTCACTCTCGAGTAAGTCACGCATAAGATCCACCGCTTCATAGACACTCATCGCTTCTTTTTTTCCAAACACATTGTTGCCTGGAACATCAAGCGTGCATTCCGCAAAAAAGACGTCACCTTTCTGATGATGGTTGCTCAGTCGCCCAAGCACAACACTCGCTCGGTTGACTCCGTCAAAAAATTTATCTAGCTCGTTTATTTTCTTAGTAACGTAGTTGTCGATAGCGTCTGTTAAGTCGACCCCCTTGCCGGTAATGCTGATCTGCATAGAAATAAAAATTACTGAACAATATGAACTTCCTCCTCAAGTTCAACCCCAAATTTAGTATACACCCGCGACTTCACTTCTTCAACTACCTGAAGAATGTCGGTCTGTGTCGCCTCTTTTTTGTTGATTAAGAAATTACCATGTTCTTCCGAAACCATCGCTCCACCAACCGCAAAACTTTTCAATCCACATTGCTCAATAAGCCAACCAGCCGGCACTCTCCCCTGCTCGATAAACTCTTTTGGCAGTTCTGCAGTTGAGCCTGGCCACTTTTTCAAAACAATATTTTTAAAAAAACTCCCCGCCGAAGGCGACAATGGATAGTGTCCAGCCCGACGCTTCAAGATCTCATGCATAACAATCATACTTTCTCGTGAATTGCCCGGACGAAGCGTAAACCACGCTTTGAGAACAACATAGGTAGAGTGTTTAAACACACTATCACGGTAGCCAAAAGCACACTCTTCAGGTGTCATTTCTATAACATCACCATCGCACCATACCAGCACTTTTGACAGCGTATGAGCAATATCTCCCCCCATCGCCCCAGCATTGCCTCGAACCGCTCCTCCAACAGTGCCGGGGAGGCCGGTCGCCCACTCAAGGCCAGTCAGTGATAATTGCACAGCTTTGGTCGGAAGCGAGCCAAATAGCACACCAGCCTCAGCAATAATGGTTTCACTGTCTACTTCGAGACCATTCGTTTTAATCCGAATAACCACCCCTCGAAGACCATTATCTGGCAATAAAACATTAGAACCACCACCTAAAATGAAGTAATCCACCCCTCGGCCGGTGAGAAACACCAACAAGGCAACAAGCTTATCAGTGCTCGTTACCTCGATATATCGGTCGGCTAATCCGCCGACCTTAAAAGTAGTATATTTAGCGAGAGATTTGCGCAAACTCACGTCCCCAAACTCCCGAAGCTCCTTAGCCAGACTATCCATACGGTACGCTTGTCAAAATGTGGTTTTTTTAGTATACTAAGGGAATATGAAATCCCTTATTTTAGCCCTAAAAACGACCCCTATCGTCTATGTCACCCGCGACTTAGAGCGGGCTTCTGCTGGGCTTCACCTCAAGAACTATTTCATTATAACAAACAGTACCCCATTTGGGAAAGAGTTGGCCAAAAAACATGCCAATATTATTGTTATTCCAAACAAACTAAAGTTAGATACTCGCGACCTGCTCGCCCACCCAAAAACGGTGGCTTTTTTAAACACCCTTATAAACCCTCGGATCGTCGTCTTCAAAAACACTCGCGAGATTGAAACCGTCTGCGCCACCAACAGCTGGACACTCCTCAATCCAAAAGCTGAACTCGCTTCGACCGTTGAAGAAAAAATTTCTCAGGTACGTTGGCTTGGCGAATTAAATGATCTCCTCCCCCCACATCATATTCAACTCGGCGAAGATCTGCTCTGGAGTGGTGAAAAATATATTATCCAATTCAACCGAGCACACACCGGACTCGGCACCATTCTCATTGAATCAGCCGAACA
>CAYUBH010000038.1:0-6980 GCA_964442985.1 uncultured Gammaproteobacteria bacterium | reverse complement strand
TCGAATGTTCGGCCATGGCCACCAAATATCTTGGCCAACCATTTGATATCCACTGTGGCGGTATTGATCACGTTCCAGTGCACCACACCAACGAAATCGCCCAAAGCGAAGCTGCTTTTGGTAAACCCCTCGCCAATCTCTGGATGCATGGTGAATTTTTGCTTATCGGCGACGACAAAATGGCTAAATCCGGTGGGAACTTTATCACTCTCCAAACTATCAAAGAAAAAGGTGTCAGCCCTCTCGCCTACCGCTTTTTCTTACTCCAAGCACATTACCGCAAACAACTCACCTTTTCGTGGGAAGCCCTACAGGCAGCCGAGACCGGGCTAAACCGCTTCTATCAAGCTGCTCGCGCCCTCCCTAAAAAAAGCGACAGCACCAAAGAATTGACCGTTCAATTCAAAAATCATATTGAAAACGATTTAGACACTGCTGGCGCTCTCGCTAGTATCTGGACAGCCTTAAATAACAAAACTATTGATCTAAAAACACTACTAAGTTTCGACGAGGTTCTGGGGCTAGAAATCAAAAAAAATCTAAAAGTCAAAAAAGTTGTTCTCACCGACACCGCGACAACACTCGCCAAACAACGCGACTCTGCTCGAGCTACCAAAAACTGGAGCGAAAGCGATCGCTTGCGCGCAGAACTAGAAAATCTCGGCTATACTGTCGAGGATACCAAAGACGGCACCAAAATAACAAAAAAATAATCCCTAATCAAAGAGCAACCCGACCACCAAAGTGGTCGGGTTTTTGCCCTCCTTACAGTGCCCACCTACGCCACAAGCATACTTCGTTCGAACGATTGTCCTGGCGTAAACAACAGTTCCGGCTCAAAACAAGCGTCCTTGGTGTAATCATGTGTCTCCTCGTCACACGAATACACTGGCGGAAACAGACACTCCTCCGCACCAGCCAAACTGAGCGCCCCGAACATGCCGATCAAAACAGCAAACACTACATCAACAACTTTGTCTCGTGACGTGAGCATGGCGACACCTCCTGAATTGGGGTGGAAAGTGGATAATACTATCTCAAAGTATACTCCCTACTTTAAAAGCGTCAATAAAAAAACCACCCGAGTAGGCGGCGACAAACAAAACCAAGTTATATCCACTCTTTCTTTTTAAAAATAGTCACTAAAATACCAGCTCCAAAAAGAACCATGCCCAAAATAATATAAAAACCAAACGGATTTTCCACAAACGGTGTTCCCTTGGCATGAATAGCAAAAACCGACGTGAGAAGAGCCAGTGGAAATGTCACCACCGAAATAACCGTCAATGTTTTCATCACCTGATTAGTGCGAATAGTCAAAGACGATTCGTAGGCTTCGTGTAGGGCGTAAATACTCTCTTTTTGGCTTTCGAGCATGTGCCAAATCTCACCATTAGCCTCACGAACATTATTCAGATATGACTGATACATCGACAAGTTCAAATCCTTACCTCCATAGAGTACTAATCGTTCAAATACGGTGCGGTGTCCCTGCATCGTGCGACGGAAAGTAACAATATTAGTCTTGAGACGCAAAATTTCTTGAGTCATTCTTCCTCCACCCTCTGGAGCAAGGAGCCGACTATCGACAGTGGTAATATCTTCATTAATATGCAACAGGATAGGAAAAATAGCTTCTTGCAAACGATTCATCAGCTCAAATAGCAGGTGGGCTGCTGTTCCACCAAAAAAAGCCTGACGAATTTTCTCGTTCTTTTTGACCTCTTCAAAGAAACTTTCAATTGGTGCCAAACTACCATTATGAATGGTGATGATGTAGCTTGGATTCAAAAAAATATCAAGTTCGGTAAAATTCAAACGCTTAGTAAGCCTGTCAAACACTGGAAAATGAAGGATAATAAAATAATACCCTTCTCGTTTCACAATTTTTGGACGTTGAAACGGGGGCAAACACTCCTCGGCGTCACTTTTTTGGAAACCAAAACGTTTGGCTACCTCAGCCACTTCTTTTTTGTCTTGGCGAGCAACATTAACCCAGAGCAAACCATTCTGTTGTGTCTCCGAAATATATTTCATACAAGAAGTATAGCACAAAAAACCAACTCATGAAAACAACACTTGGAGATACTGTCTTTGGTATGCTATACTATGCTCATCCTATGGCTATTGAAATCAACAAAAATCCAGGAGAATTTGCCGACCAACCGTCAGTTGAGCAAATGGACGCTAAAGAACTTACCGCCGAACAAGAACCGGTCGAATTACCGGATTCTTTAGAATCTTCCAAAGAATCAAGCGAAACCACCCCTCCCGCTCAACAACCACAACAACAAACACCTACTTCCCGACCACAAGTAACCGTCACCACCGCCGACGAGCTCACCAGACGGGTAGAAAAAATCATGGAGCAAGATCTAGGCGATGCTTTTAGCCATCTCTCTCCGCTTGCCAAACAAGAATTCAAAATAAAAGGCGAAAAAACCGCCCGCGCTATTCGAGTATTACTTTCCAAAACAACACTCAAAGTAAAAAAAGTTTTTGAGCTGATTGTCGCTTGGCTCAAACTCCTTCCTGGTGTCAATCGTTTCTTTTTAGAACAAGAAGCCAAAATCAAAACAGATCGTATTATTGAACTCCACAGTGAATACCGCTAACGTATGTCTTTCAACGACATTCTTAATCTGCTCGACATTGCCAACTACACCTCATCACCCGAGGCACTTCTCCTCCCCCTAGCTATCCTTGGGGCTTTTATCATCTGTGTCCTAGCTGGGCTTTTTATGCTCCGCGGAATTTTTCACAGTCGTGCCCGCGAGTTTAAAGCGTTTCATAAAACAATCCTCCTTATTAAAGTCCCAAAAGAACGCAAAAGCGACGATCAAGGCAAGGCCAGCGAAGACAATTTGAGCCAAGTACGCGAACAAATCGCCGTGGCCGAAACCCTTTTCTCAGCTATTTCTGGTCTGAAAAAAGAAAGAGGTTTCACTGCCTGGCTCCGTGGCAGAAACGACCATATTTCATTTGAAATCGTCACCAAAAACAACACTATCTCTTTTTATGTCGCTGTCCCGGATAAATTAAAAGAATTTGTTGAGCAACAAATCCACGCGCAATACCCACACGCCGAAATCACCACCGAAACTGATTACAACATCTTTCAGCCACAGTGTCACATCGTCGGGGCTAATTTATGGTTCAAACACCAATCCGCTCTCCCGTTCAAAACCTACAAAAAAATGGAAAGTGATCCGTTGGTCGCCATTTTAAATCCACTTAGTAAAATCTCACCAACTCAAGGGGCTGTGGTGCAGTTTATTGTTCGCCCTACCAGCTCCAGCTGGCGCTCCGAGGGTGTCCATATCACCCGCAAAATCAAAGAGGGTCGTCGCTTTGAAGAAGTGGTCGGCGAAACCGGCCTGACCTCATTTTTGCGTGGTTTTGGTAAATTTTTTAGTGTTAAATACGAAGACAAACAACAAAAAAATGGTGCTGGCGAGCGCTACCAACTCACCCAAACTGAAGAAGAGATGGTAAAAACTATTGAAGAAAAGCTCAGCCGTGGCGGTCTCGAAATAACTATGCGTGTAGTAAGCTCAGCTGAAACAGTGGAAAACGCTCAGCTCAATTTAGAAAATATTATCAATGCTTTTAGTCAGTATAATATTTATCGCTACGGTAACTCACTCACCGCTGCTATCCCAAGCAAACCACACGATTTAATCCGCGATTCTATTTATCGCTCTTTTGACAACAACCACCACTACGTCCTCAACACTGAAGAATTGGCTAGTTTTTGGCATCTCCCCCTCCCAGGCACCGAAACACCGCACATCAACTGGCTCGGCGCTCGCAAAGCTCCACCACCAACTAACATGCCAAAAGAAGGTATTATTCTTGGTCGCACCATGTACCGCGGCGAAGAGACGGTTGTTCGCATGAAACGCGAAGACCGACGTCGCCATCTCTATACTGTTGGTAAATCCGGTAGTGGTAAATCGGTCTTTATCCAAAATCTCGCTGTCCAAGATATTCAAAACGGCGAAGGTGTTTGTGTTATCGATCCGCACGGCGACTTTGTAGAATACGTGCTCCAGCATATTCCAAAAGACCGCGTTGACGACGTTATCTATTTCAACCCATCCGACACAGATCGCCCTATCGGCCTCAACATGCTTGAAGCGAAAAGTGAAGAACAAAAAGATTTCATCACCCAAGAAATGATTTCTATCTTCTACAAATTGGTGACCGATCCAAGTATGATCGGCCCAATGTTTGAACACAACATGCGCAATGTCATGTTGACCTTGATGTCCGATGTAGAAAATCCTGGCACTATCGCCGAAATCCCTCGCATGTTCACCGATGACACCTTTGTCGCTGAGTGGAAGAAAAAACTCACTGACCCAGTGGTGCTCGCTTTCTGGGAAAAAGAAATGGCCAAAACCAGCGACTTCCACAAATCCGAAATGCTTGGCTACCTTATTTCCAAAGTTGGTCGCTTTGTTGAAAACAGCATGATCCGAAATATTATCGGTCAAACTCATTCTGGTTTCAACTTTCGCGAAGTGATGGACGGTAAAAAAATCTTGCTCGTTAACTTGGCCAAAGGGTTGGTTGGTGAAATTAATGCCAATCTGCTTGGTATGATTATCGTCTCCAAACTCCAAATGGCTGCTCTTGAGCGCGCCAGCATGCCCGAAGAAGATCGCCACGATTTCTATTTATATATCGACGAATTCCAAAACTTCATCACCGATTCTATCGCTACTATTTTATCCGAAGCTCGTAAATACCGCTTAGAATTAGTTATCGCCCACCAATACATGAAACAACTGGAGGATAACAAAGGCAAAACTACGGTTCGCGATGCTGTGCTCGGCAACGCCGGTACCTTGGTTAGTTTCCGTATTGGCACCGAAGATGCTGACATCCTCGCCAAAGAATTCGCCCCGGTCTTTAGTTCCTACGATCTCATTAATGTTGAACAATATACAGCCTATATCAAACTCCTTATTGACAATACAGCGGCTAAACCGTTTAATATGCTCACCTACCCTCCAATTCCGGGCAACAAAGAGCTGGCCGCCGCTATTAAAGAGCTCTCCCGCCTCAAATATGGCCGTTCGCGTGAGCTTGTCGAAGCCGAAATCGCTGAACGCGCCCAACTTGGAGTGGCGGTGGCTCAGGCTGACAACAGTCCAAATGAGCCAACCCTCTAATCTACTTGTATGACCACTATTTACCGAAAGTACCGCCCGCAAACATTTTCTGCTCTGGCTGATCAGGATCATATCGCCACTACCCTTCAAAATGAAATTATCATGGGCACGATTGCTCATGCTTATCTCTTCTCTGGCCCGCGCGGTGTTGGTAAAACTACCTCGGCCCGTCTCCTCGCCAAAGCAGTCAACTGCACCAAGCGAGACAAAAAAAGCGGTGAGCCCTGCGACGCCTGCGACATGTGTCAGGCTATTTCTGCCGGACGCTGTATTGATGTCATCGAAATTGACGCCGCCTCCCAAACCGGTGTTGATAACGTCCGCGAAAATATTATTGAAAACGCTCAGTTCAAACCAACGAGCGCTGTCTACAAGGTCTTCATCATCGACGAAGTCCACATGTTGTCGACCAATGCTTTTAATGCACTTCTAAAAACACTCGAAGAACCACCAGCTCATGTTGTTTTTATTCTCGCCACCACCGAGCTTCACAAACTCCCAGCCACCGTTATCTCCCGTTGCCAACGTTTTCATTTCAAAAAAATCAGCTACGACAAAATGTTTAGTACTCTCCAAGAGATTTGCAAACTTGAAGAGGTTGATGTTGCCAAAGATGTCTTAGATAGAATTATCATCAAAAGCGACGGCGGACTTCGTGATGCCGAGAGTTTGCTCGGGCAAGTTTTATCACTCCACCTCAAAAAAATTACCGCTCGCGATGTCGAATTATTATTACCAACTTCCAACAGCGACAGTATTATTGAATTTTTAGAGACGATTATCCGTCAAAAATCCACTAAAGATGCACTCACTATTGTCCATCGCCAAGTTGACGACGGTGTTGCCCCAGAACAATTCATTCTAACCGTTCTCGAAGCCCTTCGCGCCATGCTCACCGTCAAAGCGATCGGCGACACCAAGCATCTCGATGTTGATTTTAGCTCCCAAGCTCTCGCAAGCATCCAAAAACTTGGCGAACTCGTCGGCAACCCTGAGTTGATCGCTATGATCGATGCTAGTATCAAGCGCCGAGTAGAGACAAAACAAGCCCCACTCCCTGAGCTACCACTCGAACTACTAGCAGTTGAACTCGTTCTTATTGTAGAAAAAAAACTGCCACCACCTCAAGAAAAAAATGAACCGCCTGCTACAACGACTGTGCGAAAAATAGCGAGCGCCGACACTGCACCTGCCCAACCTCCAAAAACCACTCCATCAAAAACTGTTGTCGAAACACCCACCCCAATTGCTGAACCACCACAAGCAACTACTATCCGCGGAGGTGCGGTCAACACCACGATTGAAGATCTCAAAAAACGCTGGAGCGAGGTGATGACCAAAATGACCGAAGTGTATCCGTCACTCGTTTTGGTGCTTAATATGGCTATCCCAAAACAAATTGTTGGCGACCAGCTTGTGTTAAGTGTTCCTTACAGCTTTCACAAAGACAAAATTGACGAAAACAAATCTCGTCGAGCACTCGAAGGTGTTCTCGAAGCCTGTTTTAAAGAAAAAATTTTTATATCCTGCACCGTTGAAGCAGCCCCTGCTCCAACCGAGACCGCTCTAAACGATCTCGCCCTCGCTTTTGGCGGACAGGTAGTTGAATAATCTCATGCGAAAACTATCTTTTACCCTAGCCAGCCTGTTAGCTATCACCTTGACCCCAACTATCGCTCACGGCGCCACCGTTGTTGATTTACCCGTGCCTCACATTTGGGAAATTCCTGATGGTGTCTGGGTGAAACCATGGAACAACGCCTGCGAAGAAGCAGCGATTGTTATGGTCGAAGATTTTTA
>CAYUBH010000037.1:0-7571 GCA_964442985.1 uncultured Gammaproteobacteria bacterium | reverse complement strand
CAAAAAGAAAAGTTTTTTAAAGGCGCTAAAGAAATTGGTAAATTATCTGACGCGACGATTAACAAACTCTGGGAATATATTGAACCGTTCGCGGCGTATGGTTTTAACAAAGCGCATGCGGCGAGTTACGCGGTAGTGGCCTACCAAACCGCTTTCATGAAGGCTAATTTTCCGCTCCAATACATGACGGCTGTTCTGATTGCCGAAAGTGGAGATATCGACAAAGTGCCAGCAATTATCCACGAGTGTAGTCGTATGGGTATTAAGGTGTTGCCACCAGATATTAATGCGAGTCAAAAAACCTTCGCCATGATTGAACCAAAAGATGGCACGCCAGCCCATATTCGTTTTGGTTTGAGTGGTATTAAAAATCTCGGCGAACATATTGCTGAAGTTATCTACACTGAGCGCCAAGCCAACGGCCCCTATACCGATTTGGAAAACATGTTGTCGCGCGTCCAAGACAAAGACTTGAACAAAAAATCATTGGAAGCATTGATTAAATGTGGGGCGATGGACAGCTTTGGCTATGATCGCGGCCTCTTAATGGCTAATGTTGAAGGTATGCTTCATTTTGTACACGACCGCCAGGCTAAATCAACCACCAAACAAAACACACTCTTTAGCGGTAGCGCTATCGATGTCTTAAGTCATGTCAAATTATCTCCAGCCAAGAATGCTACCGCCGACGAGAAGCTCACTTGGGAAAAAGAATTGCTTGGTTTGTATGTGACCTCGCATCCATTTGCATATTACCAAAAAGTAATGGAGCGAGTGCTTACCCCGATTACTGAGCTCGGTGGCCAGGCTCGCAAACAATGGGTCGTGGTGGGCGGAGTTATTGACAGTACCAAAAAGAAAATCACCCGCAGTGGCTCGGCGATGATGTTTGTGACTATTCAAGATGTTTCGAGTAGCTTAGAGCTTCTCGTGTTTCCAAAAACCTACGAAACTACCAAAGATGTCTGGGTGGAAGGGCGCACTGTCTGTGTTATCGGACGCACTGGCGACGAAGAAGGTGATGATAAACTCTTTGTAGAAAAAGCCTACGTACTCACCAAAGATAATGTCCAAGGATTGGTGGCACAATTATCTGCTAGCGGATCGGCGAGACGGCCAAGCGCAGCAGTGCGCGAAGTGCCGGCCCCGGCAGCGCCTGAGCCGAGTGTGCCAGTAACACCAACCTTTGATCTTGCCCTCGCCCCAGAAGTGCTTCAAGCTAAAGCGAATGATCTCAAAGCAGTTTTTGAGGAGTTTAAAGGAGATACCACTGTTCAGCTCATTGTTGGCCCTAAAAAAATTAAAACCGCTTTTCATGTGCGAGACTGCGCCGAGCTCCACGAAGCGATTAAAAAAGTACTGAGTTAATCAGTACTTTTTTTGATCTATTTTCCAATTTGGATCAACCGTCACAGCTCGCCAATCGGTGTAGTGTTGTTTTTGTGCTTGGTAATACCCGGCAGCAGCAATCATCGCGCCGTTGTCCATACAGTAATGGGGGAGGGCCATGAGAAACCGCGTTTCACTTGAGTATTTTTTGACCGCTTCTTCGAGAGCGAAGCGTAATTTTTTGTTGGCGGATACACCCCCAGCCAAAATAATACTTTTTGGAGAGAATTCTCGAGCGGCGCGGATAGTTTTGGTGACTAACACATCGACAATCGCTTGTTCCAGGCTAGCGGCAAAATCATTGATGGTAATCGACGAAGACAATGTGTTGTCACGAAGCCAGTAGAGTGCTGAAGTTTTGAGCCCAGAAAAACTAAAAGCGTAGGAGGCGTCTTGTAGCATTGGGCGAGGGAAATCGATAGCGTCAGTGCGTCCAGTGAGTGCGAGTTTTGAAATTTGTGGACCACCTGGATAGGGAAGTTGTAATAGTTTGGCGACTTTATCAAAACACTCACCAGCCGCGTCATCTTTGGTAGCGCCCAAAATTCGGCAATCATTGTTGCTGGTCATGAGCACGAGCTCGGTGTGTCCACCACTCACCACTAGCGCTAAGGCTGGAAAAGTGATTTTTTCGCGTGGAGCACCCCGTTCAGTAGAGATTTCTACCGAATGAACATGGCCAAGGAGGTGGTTGGTTGGGATAAGTGGGATATTTTTAGTGTAGGATAGCGTTTTGGCCGCCGTCGTGCCCACCAGAAGGCCAGTAATGAGCCCTGGACCACTGGTGACAGCGATAGCATCAGGTGTGGGGTGACCAGCGAGCACCGCCTCAATGAGTGGAGTAATTTTTTCGGCATGGAGGCGACCAGCCACTTCAGGTACAACACCACCATACTGTTTGTGGATATCAATTTGCGAAGCGGTTTTTTCGGAAATAACAAATTGCCCGGCTTCGGAAGAATGAAGTAGGGCCACTGAGGTGTCGTCACAGGAGCTTTCAATACCTAAAATATACATAGATTAGCGAACGAGTGTCCAAACACCGTTGATTGGGGCGGCTAAAATATCGATTTCACCAAAACCAGCCTCCGGGCCGAGTTTGATTGGGGAGTAGCCATTTTTATCAGTCACTTTAATCAGGCGTTTGTTGGCAACAAGCTCAAAGCGCAAAGTGGAAGTTGGTAAGCGGTGACGAGGGTTTTCAAAAAGTGGCGGAAAAACAGTCTGCTTGAAATCATTTTCCGTATAGACTTCGGCAAAATTGTAGTTGTTTATTTCGTTAAACTGATAGCGAAAAGCTGTAAACATTGTCTCTGGGTTTTTTGATCCAAGAGCGATCCATGTTTTGAAGATAAGCATTGAGACCTGTGCTTTGGTGTAGGTGGTGATAGCGAGTGGTTTGGCTGAAGACCAAAAAGCGCTCGGTGGTACAGGTGTTGCTCTAAATGTTTTGGTAATCGTTATTGGCTTGGCGGTGACGGTATCAGCTTTAACATGTACCACTGCTAATTTTTCACCCTCGTTGGTTTGTTGACCGTCGCGCACTCGAGAGATTTCAATATAGATAATTTCTCCTGGGGCAGTGGTAGTGGTGGTATCTTTCTGCAAAGTAACCGTCAGGGTGTTGGAAGCTCCAGGGATCCAAGCGTTCACATTGGCATAGCCTTTGACCAGTTGTTTGATAGTACCAGTCTGTAAGCCTTTCACAATTGCTGTATCATTAAGTTTGAGTGTTGCTAAAACACCCACTGGTTTATAGTAGTTGATAATATAAAAATACGGTGTTGGCTGATTGGCTGGAGTGGAAGTGGCAGCTTGCGACAGAGACGGAAAAACAAGCGATACCACCAAGAGAAAACCAAGGAAAGTTCGTGACATAAACATAGATATAAGAAGTAGACAAAACGGTGTGTCAAGGGCGGGGATCGAACCCGCGACCTTAGCGTTATGAATGCTACGCTCTAACCAACTGAGCTACCCTGACATGGCGCGCGTAGTATAGTAAAAAAATCATGGTTAGTCAAGCTATACCAAGCGCTAAATAGGCTACTACCAGCTCCCTCCGCCACCACCGCCAAAACCGCCACCAGAAGAACCTCCGCTGAACCCGCTACTACCAGAACCGCCACTGCTTTTACTTGGGGGTGAGGCGAGCATAGTGTTGGCTGTTCGGGAGCTAAAAGTGCTAAGGCCGTTGGTGATAGCCAGGGCTGAAAAGGTTTTCATCGTTGGGTCACTATACCACTCTGGTGATTCGGTGTGCATATCGGCAAAGTGTTTGGCCCACGCTTCTTCTACCCCAAGCACCATGGCGTAGGGGAGAAGTGCTTCAAAATGCTTGGGGTCAGCTGTGGGAGCGTTATGAAACGCCAAGCGATCTTTCTCGGCCACTGAGAGGTAGAGCTTGAGCCCGAGCGCATGTTCGCGGGTGGTCGAGCCGAGCACGGTGCGCACCGGCATGAGAAATCCGATAAAAATAACAATAAACCCAGACATCAGCCCGGCAGCTATCCACATCCAACCAAAAAGTGCCCCAGGGAGACCAATAAGCACACCCACACCAGCCCCCTTGAGATAATAGGAAAACTTTACCTGCCATGGATCTTGTTCGTAATATTTTTTCTCAACAAAGGTTTCGGAGATGCCACTCATAAAATCAAGTGCAATCGTGGAGAGGGCGTAGCGAAGCTCAGACACTTTTACTTCAGTTTTCTTTTTGGTAAAAATTTCTTCAAACAATGTTTTTTGCCACGGCTGTAGTCCAGCAGGTTCTTTCTTTTTGGTAAAAATAAAATCATCAGATCCGAGCAAGCCTGTTTTGGGGATACGGGTGATAGTCAGATACCCTTGGACTGCCAAATGAATAATTTCAGCCGACACGTCAATTGGTCTGGTTTTGCCTTTTACCAATAAACCAACTTGAGCGGGAGAAAGTTTGTCTGGTGCTGTAAACTCGGCCACGATGACGCCATGACCAGCCTTATCGCGACCATGCGACCACCAGTGGGCGATCATGTAGATAAAAACGAGTGGTGGTAAATAGAAGATGAGTGGATTGTTGGCGCCAGAGCTTGCCTCATTCAAGGTGTAGCGCAGACGAGCAAAAAAGCCGTCGGGCACAATTTCAGTTGGGGCGTATGGCTCAAATCGAGGGGTGACCACCGGAATATGCCCGGCTGGAAAGCCGACTACCACGGTGAGGCCGTCATAGGCCTCTACATTGCCAGCTGTAAAGCTGGCTGTGGTAATAAGTTGAGATGATGAGGTGTTGAAAGTCGAACTATCGCAAGAAGAGGTGCTTCCGGTATAGCCTTGGTAGCATTTTTTACTAAGCGCCGACAGTGGGAAAGCTTTTGGTAAAGTGACGGTCGCTGTTATTTTTTTCATCGGCACCGACCAATCGTTGCCAGTAACATTCCAATAGACTTCGTCGTGGTCTTCAAAATGAGGAATAACACCGCGAGCGACGTAGGTAATATGATAGGTGTGACGGCCTGTCACAGTTTTATCTGGGTCTCCAATCCGCACTCGGAGGCTGTAGCCAAAATCTTCAAAGGTGTGAGGGAGTGGTTGGTTGTTGGAGTCGGTAACAGCGGTAATAGTCATTCCTGTGTAGAGTGTTCCGCTTGCGCTCGTATAGCTTGTTGGTAGGTCTCGAAAAATACCATGTCGTTTCAGATCTCCAAAGTTGTAATCAATAGTTTCCTTTACTAAAAGCGAGGCGTCAGATCGGACAGTGAGGTCGGCGTGAAATGATTCAATAAATTCGGCACTGTTGGAAAAAGGATTGTAGTCGTCTTCAGCTCGAACAAGGACCGGGGTAAAAAAAATAACACTCAAAGCGCTAATAAGGCTAAAAAAAACAAAGATTTTTCTCATACAAAAGCTAAGAATAATGGTAATAGTGTAGCACAGCGAAGCTTTTTTGACTAAAACAAAACCAACTACCTTTAAGTAGTTGGTTTTTGGAAGATCGCTCTCCCTGTGACAGCATGGATATGTTGTGACAGGGAGTTGGAGCGACCTTTGTATATATTCGCCACAACCCGTTCTACGAACAGCTCACCCTAGTTGTTGGCGAGTGTCCCGACGCCTTCGAATGTCACGTTCGCCGACCGCTTCTTGTAGCGGAAGGTGTAGACCGTATCACTCTGGCGCTCGAGAGCATTCGGCAGTCCGACCAGGCGCGTTTTGTGGTGCCGGCGCCTTTCCGCGGGGGTGATGGGCAGGTAGCGCCACTCCGAGTTCTGGTAGGCGATGACGCCGGCGGGCACACCCTCCGAGGTGTTGAACACGACGAAGGCCGTGGTGTCTTCGGTCGAGATGTCGGTGATGACTGCCGTCGTATTCGAGAAGAATGCGTGCACGAGCTCGAAGCTGGTGAGACCCTCATCTTCACCACGCTTAATCTTGCCATAGCGATAGATCTGCCGTTGCGCTACCAGATATACGACACCGTCGTGCTTCACGAACGCGACTGCTCGACAATCGTAGCTCGAGGCGCAGGCGAGTCCGCGAGGCGCACCGAGAATCTGGCCACCTGTTGGGGTGACGATGATTTCGGTCGACAGATGCCCCTTCGGGCGGTGACGATAGACCTTGAACCCGTAGCCCTCGGTCGCGACGGTGCCTTCGGGCGGAGGAAGACGGAAATCGTCATCCGCCTGGGGCGCCGGCTGGGGAGCCGGTTGCCTCGTCGGCGGGGTGGTTGCGACCACCGTCGCCTGGTTCTGGGTGGGGGTCGTGTACATGCTACAAGCGACCAAGAAAACTACACCAATAAAACCAAACAGTTTTTTCACAGTGTCCTCCGGGGACAGGGGTTGTTGCGATGGGGTTATTCCCACGCGCACGGCGGTCATTATTGAGAGCAGTGCGACTGGGAATAACGGTATAAAAGAACGAGTTTGTAGAGCAGCAGTATACGTAAAAACTGGCATTTTGTCAAGATGTGCCAGTGTTTCTATACAAAAATACCACGCGGGGAGCGTAGTATTTTTTGGCTTACTAGTAGGTTTTATTTGCCAAGAGCTGTTTTGAGATCAGCTTTAGCTTTTTCAAGAGCGGTATGGAAAGTGTCCATCGCTTTCTTGGTGGCCTCTTTACGGACGGCTAGTAATTTTTTAATCACTTCACCGACATTGTCAGCCGGCTTGCGTTGTTCTTTGAATGCTTTTTCAGCGGTTTTCAGAGCGGTTTTGAGATTAGTTTTGATAACTTTCTGGTCAACGCCAGCAGAGCAATCAGCAAGTGCCTTTTCTTTGGCTTGTTTCACAGCAGCTTTGTAGGTGGTGAGGGCTACGTTAAGCGTGGAAGTGCGCTGACTAACAGCGGCATCAACTCCAGCTCGGTAGGTAGTTTGGGCCAAGTCAAAAGCTTCGCGACGAGCTTTGACAGCATTTTGAACAGCGGTCTGGAAAGCTTCTAGGGCAATTTTTTGAGTGCCAGTTGGAGCTTTTGCTAAGAGTTTTTCGGTGCGCTTCGCTTGGTGTTCAGTTGATTCAGCTCGTTTTTCGAGGATACGAGCATCTTGTTTGGAGCGATTTTCAGCCAAGCGTTCCACTTCTTTATGTTTTTTGTCAGAGAATTTTTTCTCGTTATCAGCAAAACGGTCTTCTACTTTTGAATTGACTTGAGCTAAGCGTTCGCAGAAAGTATTTTGAGCAAGTTTAGCGCCATCACGTTTTTCACTGCCACGATTTTCTTGGGCAAAAGCCAATGACGGGGCAAGGGTGCTCGCGAGAATGCTGAGAGTGGTAAAACCACCGATAAAAAGTTTAGAGTTCATAGAGTTGATCAATAGAGTTAAGAGTAAATTCGTCGGCTGAAGAGAGTAAGATGCTTTCATCCGTCGCGTCACCTTCTTCAAGGAGAATATCAGCAGTCAATTCCTCTACAGTGGCGTCAATATCCATTGAAGAAAGTGGTCCTGAGGACGAGATCTTGGTCTCAAAAGTCGAAATGGTGTCGGTTGTTGGTGTCTTGGCTGGTCGTGAGGCTACAAAAGCTGTAGCGATAATGACCATGACTAAAGCACCAATAGGTACAAAGCGTTTCAAAGACATAGAGATGGTGTCTAAAAAAGTTAAGGTGAATACTCGACCTTTCTCCCTCTCCTGTATAGATATACGGGCGGTTGAGCTTTTTGTGACAGAAGGAGAAAAATCATTCAAAATACGGCC
>CAYUBH010000036.1:6447-9479 GCA_964442985.1 uncultured Gammaproteobacteria bacterium | reverse complement strand
TCTGGTCTCACCAGCTTGGCTAACACCACTATTACGAACGTCACCACGACGAACTTGAACGTATCTGGGGCGTTGACTTTCTCGACGGTTGTTGGAACAAGTGTTACTTCGACTAATATCAACACAAGCATCTTTACCTTTGCGAGTGCCACTGGTACGAACATTGCTTTCACCGTTCTTCAAGGTACGAATATTACTTCTACTAACTTGAACGTGGCTAGTCTCACGAACTTGGCCAACACCACCATTACCAACGTCACTTCCACCAACCTGAGCACAGGTCTTCTCGGATTTACTTCGGCAACCGGTACCAACCTGAGCTTGGCAAATAGTCTAACATTCCTTAATGCTACTGGTACTAATGCTAACTTAACCGGTGCGTTTTACCAAACTGGTTTCACCGATTGTAGTAATGAAACACAAACTGTTTTGTATAACGCTACGACCGGTAAATTTACTTGTGGCTCCGATGCGACTGGTGGGGTAGGCTCAAGCGCCTTTACTACTGCTGTCACTGTTACTGACGGATCGACTACTTCAAGTCTTCGTGCTGACGGTATTTTTATTGCTACTTCCACTTCAAATTTGAACGGTCTCTTTTTTGCTGACTCCACTGGTAATGTTTCTGCTTCAGGTAGTCTACGTATCTTTGGTTCAGCCACTACTACCAACTTGAGCACCACCCGTCTTGGATTTACTTCTGCAACGGGTACGAATATTGCGCTTACAGGTTTATCAGATCTCTCTAATGTAACGTTTGCCTCAGCTACTGGTACTAACTTGAGTCTCAGTAATGCCTTGACGTTCGCGAATGCCACCGGTACTAATATGAATTTGACCGGAGCATTTTATCAAACAGGCTTTTCTAACTGTAGCGCTGAAACCGATACTGTTCTATATAACGCTACAACTGGTAAATTTTCCTGTGGTTTAGATGGGACAAGTGGATCAGCAACAACCGCCTTCACCACGGCGGTTACGGTTACTGACGGAACGACCACCTCAAGTCTTCGTGCGGATGGTATTTTTGTTGCTACTTCTACAGCTAATAATGACGGTTTGTTCTTCGTGAATAGTCGGGGTGATATTAGCGCCTCCGGTACCTTATTTGTAGGTACCAGTTTTGGAACAACATTTGGTGGGGCTTTAGCCATCTTTTCAACAAGTACTAATAGTTATGGTCAGGTTGTTGTTCATAACGATAACAACGGAACGAGCGCTTCGTCAGATTTTGTGGCGACAGCTGATAACGGGACTGACTCCACATACTTTATTGATATGGGTATCAATAGTTCTGCGTATAACGACCCAGCTTTCTCAATTACCGGTGCCAACGACGGTTATTTGTATGTAAACGGTGGTGATTTAGCGCTTGGTACGGCGGCTTCAAATACTTCCACAATCATGTTCCATATTGGTGGTACTCGAGCGGAAAATGCGGTAATGCAAATGACCACATCTGGTTTTGAATTCTTCAGAACTTCAACTTCACCTAATACGACGACCGCCTTTTCTTTTGTGATGCCTACATCTACTTCATTTTCAATTGAACGAAAAGGCACCACGACAGGCACCCTGTTTGAAGTAAAAGATCTAAGTCAAAACTTTGGTTCTGCGGTTACAGCCGGTGCATTTATCAATCGAAACTCGTATTTTGGTGAAGAATATAACATTTATCGCCGTGGTAGTTGTGCTTCCGCGACAACGGTATCTGGTACCCAAATGCGTGGTGATGATGGCAACCCAACTGTTTCAGCTTGTGCTGCTTTTGGTGGTGTATGGTCTTTAGCAACAACAACGGTTAACCCATATACATTCCCAGCCGGCGCCACTGGTACACGCGCTATTCCAAGCGTTCAATCGTTGTTACACGTAGTAAACGGTATTGAACGTTTGCAAGTTATTACGACAGCTGCTAACTCTTCAACCGGGATTATGGAATATTTTGGTGGTACTGCTGGTGGTGGTAACTACTTGTGGGCTACTAACACCCTGCCTCTCATGACTGCTAAGGTTCGCCCAAATATCGTATCGTCAACTACTTCTACTGTACGTTATTGGGTTGGTTTGTGGGCTTCGCCGACCTCCACGACAGCTGTTATTGCTCCATCTTCTTCGCCAAACGGTATTTTCTTTACCAACTGTAAAGATGCCGCTAACACTCCTTCGTGGCTCTCTCTAAACGGTGGCGGGGCCGGCACATGTAATTCCTTATCATGGGTCGGTATGGTTAAAAATGGTAATAGTATTGCCACTACTTCCTGTGCGTTTGATGATCCGTATACTATTTCTTCGAGTACCGGTTTCAATTTCTTACGTATTGAATTTGTCAGTTCGTCAGCTATTCGTTTCATGGTAGATAGTAATACCGCCAACGGCGTTGATGAAGTGAGTTGTGGTGCGCCAATTACGGTTAATCCGGCTAGTTATGCTGGTTGGGTTAACTTGACACCATTTGCTGCTTTGATGGTCTTCAACCCAAGTCTGAACGCGGTGCTTGATATCGACTACATGCGTCTGTGGCAAGATGAAAATGAAGCTGGTGGTGGCGGTGGCGACCCGGCGCTCTTGTCTATCCCTGAAGTTATTACGACCACTCCGGATCTTGTTGGGCTATCAAGTCTCGGTCAACTCTACCCAGCCGGTCAACGAGTTAAAGAATTACCAGAAGGTACGCTGGTCAGTCTCGATGCAGTGGCAGGGGATGGAAGTGTTACTTCCAGTCTCGGAGCATACGACACTGCTTTGGTCGGTGTTATTATCCCAAGTAGCGGCCTAACTCTTACTAATAATACTGTTGATGGTGTGCAAGTCACTTCTCATGGCCGAGCTTCGGTTCGTGTTTCCACTATGAATGGTCCGATTAACTTTGGTGATTATCTCACCACCTCTCCAATTCCTGGTGTGGCCATGCGCGCTACCAAAGCCGGCACAGTACTCGGTCGAGCTTTAGCGACATATGTTGGTGAATCAGAAGGTTCTATTCCAGCAGTGATTTCAGTTGAACATTACACAGGTAAAGTTGGTAGTCT
>CAYUBH010000036.1:314-6347 GCA_964442985.1 uncultured Gammaproteobacteria bacterium | reverse complement strand
GCTAAGAAATTTGTTGGTGAAGTAGTTGGTATGAACGAGCTTCAAGCAGCTGTCCTTTCAATGGATGCAACAATGCAAAATCTCCAAGCTCAAGCGACATCTACTAGCGAAATCATTGCCCGTCTCCAAGCTGAATTCTCGGCCTTCATGAATCCTGCGGCTACTTCCTCAGTTTTGACAGTCTCCAACTTGTCGGTCAGTAACACTCTCCAAGTAGCTGGTCTCAGCATCTTTAATAACGGTCTCAAGACTGACACGATTAGCTCTCTTGGCGATATTCTCACCTTTACAAATGATGTTTCGTTCTTCGGTCGACCATACTTTAATGTTGATACAGCTGGTTTTGCAGTCGTTGCTTCCAGCACTCAGTCGGTGGATGTGGTCTTTGATCGTGAATACCTCGAACAACCAATTGTTAACGTTACATTAAGTCTCGAAGATACAACTTCGACCGAACGAATGATGACCGATACAGATGTCTTTGCTCAGGATATTCGCTTCGTAGTCACTAAGAAGTCTGCTAAAGGCTTTACCATCCTCCTTAATAAGCCGGCGAGCGCCCCAGTAATCTTTAGTTGGACAGCTTTCGCAGTAAAAAATCCTAGAATTTTCATCTCAGTCCCATCTACTTCGGCCGCCAGTACGCCACAGGTGATTATTGTGCCTGACCAGGAAATGCCAACATTTCCTGATGAAACAACCGCCTCGTCTACCGTTGGGGTAGGGGATAGCAGTACCTCTTCCACACCACCAACCCCGACGGACGGTGGCACATCTGAACAACAAACCACCCCACCGCCTCAGAGTGAGCCAGTAGCTCCGCCTGCCGATGAAGAACCTCCTCAAGCGCCAGCTTCAGAACCCGCACCAAGTGCCCCAGCTGAGCCAGTAGCTCCAGCACCTTCCGCCCCAGAGCCAGCGCCCACTCCAGCCGAATAAGTCATTGACAAAAGTGGATGAAATTACTTGCTTTGTTGGTGACCGCCATGCTATACTAGCAATACTTTAATATTTATTATTTCATTTTTTCTATGCCAGAAAAAAGCCTTGATACACAGAAATTAGCATCTCTTGGTTTGTTGGTTTTTGCTGTTATTTCAGTCGCTGCTGCTGTTTACCTATACAAGCAAAATGCTGAGTTGCGCCGAAATTCTCAAGCAGTTACTGAAAGTGAAATCAAAGATCTTATTGCTAAAGTTGGTAAATTGATCGTCCTTCCTACTGGTGAACAGCCAACTATTGCGACAGTAGCTGATCCAGACAAATTAAAAAATCAATCATTTTTCGCTAATGCTAGCAAAGATGATAAGGTGCTTATTTATACCAACGCTCGTAAAGCTATCCTCTACAGTCCTTCACAAAATAAAATTATTGAAGTTGCCCCAATTAATATTGGCCCAGCTCCTGAGGCAGCAGCTCAATAATTTTTCCTAAGTAACGTTTGTTGTAACGCTGCAGCCCTTTTGTGTGTTGCGGCGTTATCTTTTTCTATGCGTCGAGCGTTTGTCGCTGGTATCCTCCTATCTCTCGCTATTGTTGCCAAAGTTATGGCAACCGATTTTGGGTCATCAAGCTTTATTGTGCGTGATCCGGTGGTAATGGTATCTGGAGGGGTAGCAACATCTTCAAATTTTCAATTGATTAGCGGAAGTGGTCAGGTGGTAATAGGGGAAAGTACCAGTACCAATTTTATTGGTCGAGCTGGTTTTTTCTATTTTCCGTTGATTACAAGCCCGGTTCTTTCAGCCACTGGTGGTACGACACAAGTGTCGTTGTCGTGGACATCGGCCAATGCTTCGTTAGGGTATGTGGTTTCGGCCTATCAAGTAGGGTATTCTACCGCTTCTGGCGGCCCCTACACTTACGCTTCGGCCGGTGCTAGCACTTCTTATACAGTCACCGGTCTCACTGGTGGTACACCTTATTATTTTATTGTTCGAGCTCTCGATGGTTTGAGTGAATCAATTGTAACATCCACTGAGGCAACAGCAACACCAACAGCGGCCAGCTCAGGTGGCGGCGGAGGTGGTGGGGGTGGAGGAGGGGGCGGCGGTGGCGGAGGTGGTGGTGGTGCTGGTGTTTCTAATACAACAGCGATTTTTACCGGTCGAGCGTATCCAGGTAGTACGGTGACGCTTCTCAAAGATGCGCAAATTGTTGCCACTTCTATTTCTGGACCTGATGCTAAATTTCAAATCAATGTGACCAGCCTCACCGCCGGTAATTATATCTTTTCGGTGTATTCCGAAGATGATGCTGGCCGACGATCTAGCTTGGTTACCTTTCCCGTTGGTATCACCGATGGCGCCACCACCAATATTAGTGGTATTTTCTTGGCTCCAACCATCGCTGTTGATAAAAGTGAAGTGAAACGCGGTGATAACATTGCGATTTTTGGTAAATCGAGTCCAGTATCAGATATCGTCATCACCGTGAATTCCGAAGAAGAAATTTTTGTTAAAACAAAGGCCGACAGCAATGGTGTCTATTTGTATAACTTTGATACAAGCCCACTTGAACTCGGTAGTCACTCAACACGCGCTAAAGCCTCTGTTTCCGGAGAAATTAGTGGGTATAGTGCTGTGGCTGGCTTTAAAGTTGGGACCAAAAGTGTTTTGAAAGATAATGACGGAACTGGCTCGTGCGCTACTCTTCGAGCCGATCTCAATTCAGACTGTCGTGTTAACTTGGTCGACTTTTCTATCGCGGCGTACTGGTTTAAGCGCTCTCTCGTTGGCAGCATTATTCCACTCGAAAAATCTAAATTAAACGGTGATGGCAAAATTGATTTGATCGACTTTAGTATTATGGCTTATTATTGGACAGGCTGATATGTCTATTTTTTCGTATCGTTCTATCGGATGTGCGGCACTCATTTTGATGAGTCTGTTTATCGCTCCACATTCAGCGCAAGCGGCTAAGATGTTTTTGGAAGATGGAGGAGTGGAGTCGTATGCCGGAACAAATTATCGCCGTGTCTCTGTTTTTATCGACACCGAAGGAGTGCTGTTAAATACTTTTGGTGGTCGACTGGTTTTTTCGTCCGATCAGCTTGTTTTTAAGGATGCTACCAACGCTCAGTCAATTATAAGTGCCTTTGTAGAAGCTCCGCATCTGACCGATGAAGGAGTGGTGTTTTCCGGTATCACTCCTGGTGGTTTCCAGGGCAGTCGTGGGTTACTACTCTCGTTTTTGTTTGCTCCGCAGGTGGTGGGGAATACTCGCATTTCACTTGATTCTTTAGAGGTGTACCAAAATGACGGGCAGGGGACACCATCCGTTGTTACAAGTAAGCCGCTCAGCCTCAAAATTACTCCACTTGCCACATCGACAGTTACTCTAGAAACCATCATCCCTGAGTTGTTCACCCCGGTTATTTTTCAAAACACCTCTATTCCTGATGCGCCCTGGATGGTTGCTTTCACCGCTCAGGATAAACAATCGGGGATAGCGTACTATGAAGTTCAAGAAAATCGTGAGCTAACTCCAAATGAACAAGGGTGGCAGCGAGTGGTCAGCCCGTTTGTTTTGACTGATCAATCGCTCAAAAGCTACACTTTTGTCAAAGCTGTCGATCGGCATGGTAATAGTCGGGTAGTGATACTCGCTCCACTGGCCGGTGCTTGGTACACAACCTATTTCTCAAAAGTCATTTTTTCGTGTATACTACTAGGGCTTGTTATAATTATTGTTAGGGTATGTTTTCTGCGAAGAAAACAGAAAGGAAGCAGTCGGTAAGTAGTCATTTTTTTGTTGTTGTAGGTCTCATTATTGGTGTGGCTTCTTTTATTTCTCCAGCAGCTGCTTCGGCCGCCACCCTTTTTGCGACTACTCCAAAAACAAATTACTCAGTAGGGGAAACTATTCCAGTAACTATCTATGTTTCGGCCGGTGGTCAGGCGATTAATGCGGTTGAGGGGCGAGTGAGTTTTCCGTCAGACAAACTTTCTGGGGTATCAGCTTCCAAATCCGGTAGTATTGTTAATTTGTGGGTGCAAGAGCCAAGTGTGAGTAGTTTTACTGGTGTTATCCTTAATCCTGGCTATTCCGGATCGCGTGGTCGCGTTGTGACTGTTAATTTACGAGCGCGAGCACCCGGTGAGGCGACGATTAGTCTTGGCTCAGCGTCGGTTTTGGCTAATGATGGTTTGGGGACAAATGTTTTGACTGGGGCGAGTGGGGTTAAAGTAGTAATTGGTGATGCTCCAGATAGAGATGTTGAGCCAGCTGATTCTGTGCCCGGTCTTTTAGCTATCTCTTCTCCTGATTTCATCGAACAAAATCGTTGGTACTCGCTCACTAGTGGTAAATTGACTTGGAAAATACCAAGTGGGGTGACCGGAGTGAGTTATTCTGTAGCAACATCAAAAGATATTCCTGATACTGTTTCTGAGGGTGTGGTGACATCATATTTAGCTACCAATTTGCGTGATGGTGTGCAATATTTTACCCTTCGCGCGCAAAATAAAGCTGGTTGGGGTAGCACCGCTTCTTATGCGCTGCGTGTAGATACACAGCCTCCAGAATCTTTGGCTATTACAGTTGATGAGCATGGATCTGTTGTTCAAGCCTCAGCCGTGGACACATTATCTGGTATTGCTGGTTTTAGTATTTCAGTTGATGGGGTATCTTTTGGCAGTATCCCAACCTCAACTCCATATACATTGGCCTCAGCTTTATCTCCTGGTGAGCACGCGCTTACACTTCAGGCGGTTGATGGAGCTGGTAATAAAGCTACTTTCCGTCGTCAAATAACTGTCAAAGCTCCGCCTGTTCCGGTTATTTTTGTTGAGTCCCAGTTTAGTCGTATGCTGACGCAATTTGAAGATTATCTCATTGCACTCCTGCCGTTCTTGAGTTTCTTTATTGCTCTAATCATCTTGATCGCCTATATGATGCATCGTATCTCCAAACTCAAGAAACGAGTTCGTCGTGACCTCGTTTCATTTGAGCGTAGCTTAGATCGTATCTTTGTTACCCTTCGTGATGATGTTCGTGATCAAATTGCTTTCTTTGAAGATAAAAAGGCTAAACGAGGCCTCACCCTTCAGGAGCGTAAAATGATGCAACGCTTACAAAAACATTTGGAAGAAAGTGAAGCCGTAGTAAAAAAGACGATTCATAGTATCGAGGATGATATTGGTTAAAGAAAAAAGCTATATAAAATTATAGAAGCCCCGCACGTTGAAAACGCACGGGGCTTCTGGTTGGAGAGGGGGTGACGGTCGGCTAGGCCGACGTCGAGACGGGTTCGCTCCGGCGGGGGGTGAGCGGGCTCCCGACGCTGTCCACGAGCAGCTTCTCGATCAGGTCGCGTTCGGGCGACGACTGGCCCGGCAGGGCACCGCGCTGGTAGACCGAGTACTTCGGCAGGATGCTCAGTCGGGGCATTGAGTAGACCACCTCGAGCGTCAGCCCGTTCGTGGTTTCGATCTTGGCCACGAAGCAGGGGAAGTGGTACTTGCTCGACAGGTCGATGACTTCGCTCACATCGGGAATTACCGTGCCAGCGGGCAGGTGCTTCTTCAGGTTTTCGACGAGATCGTTCGCGGTCATGGGACTCTCCTCTTGGGGTGGGTGGGGGACAGCAGGCTTACGAAAAAAGTTTTTTCGTAACTCTGCTATCCTCGCACCACAGGGCTATAGGATTACTATAGTGGCCACAGTATAGATGATTTTGGCTCATTTGTCAAGGTATAAACAAAAAACCACCCCTCACCCATTAGATATAGAATACTATCTCTAGTGGGTGAGCTGAGGGTAGTTTTTTCTACCACACAGCCCATAAAACAGTGTGGTGCGTAATTCTCAGTTTTTCTTGTCGCCTTGTTCGGCGACGCCGATGGCCCGCAGGCGCTCGGCCAGGAAGTCTCCGGCGGTGAGGCCGGTTTTTTCGTTCAGGACAACCTCGGCCCTCGGGTGGAGGAAAAACGGCATGGACAAACGTTCACGATCGTTCAAGTGAGTGCCGTTCACCACCCGGTGGGTGGTGGAGACGAGACGCCCCTTGGTGTATTCCTGGAGCATGTCGGC
>CAYUBH010000036.1:0-304 GCA_964442985.1 uncultured Gammaproteobacteria bacterium | reverse complement strand
TGGAGATCTCCTTGGCCTCCACCAAGCGCTCCGACGAGGAGTGTAATCAGATTGATGTCTTCGTGCGCAGCCGAGCGGATTGAACCGGCGGTGACAAAGCCCGTGGGCATGGCTGGATAGTGGAGCAGGCGCAGGAGTGAGTGCCCGTTTTCTGCCATACCGGTCAAATTTTTCCTGGGCAGGCCGAGATATTCCTCGATGAGGCTGAGCAAGTCGAGCCCGATTCCTTCGAGCTGGCGATAGAGAGCGGGCATGACCTGGCGCATTTCGGGCACTTCTTCTGGCCAGATGTTCTCATAGTATC
>CAYUBH010000035.1:0-9866 GCA_964442985.1 uncultured Gammaproteobacteria bacterium | reverse complement strand
GCTGACAAAGATGAAGTGAGATGCCCAGAGCGAGCTGCTGTGGTAGCTCGAATACTAAAATAACGCACCAACACCGCCAATTCTTCTAATTTTTTTCTCCCAATATGCATACACTCCTAATAACTACTTGGTTTGTAAAAATATATGTAACGCTCGCAGGGCTTGCTCGGTCGCCGTCTCCTCGCCACCAAATGAAAAGCGGACATATCCTTGGTATCCAAAGGCGCTACCAGGCACTATCGCAATATTCCCCTCTTCCAACACTCGCTCACAAAAAGCAACATCGTCTTTTTCTTGAACTCCCAAAGAGCTCAGTGGTACAAAAGCATACAGACCAGCTTCTGGTGGTGTGAGCGGCGAAAACAACTCAGAAAAAACTGCTACAAAACGATTACGACGACGCTCCATAACCGATCGCACGTGCGATTGCACTAGAGAGGCCGATTCTAGAGCCCCAAGCACTGCCCACTGGCTCACACTCGACGTGCCGGTGGTGCTTTGACCTTGAATCAGTGTCACTCGCTCCACCATGTCGCGTGGCGCCAAGACAAATCCCACTCGCCAACCTGTCATCGCAAAATGTTTAGAAGCACTTTGGATAATAATAACGGTATCTTTATACTCAGGGAACGAACCGCAAGATACAAACTCACGCTCGTCATACGTTAATCCGCTGTACACCTCATCTGAGATAACAATTAAGCCACGCTCCTTGGCAAAAGCTAACAACTCCGCCAATTCTTCTCGAGAATACAACGCACCGGTCGGATTACCAGCGTTATTAAGAAAAATAAGCTTAGTCCGTGGAGTAATCGTTTCTTTGAACAGTTTCAAAGAGAGCTTAAAGCCGGTTTCCGGGCTCGTGCTAGCAGTAACGGTTGTTCCACCAAACAATTCCACAATACTCGTATACGACACCCAGTATGGGGCCACTACCAGCGCCTCTACCCCTGGCTCAACCAAAGCCTGACAGACAGCAAAGAGTCCAAATTTCCCGCCACAGGTGACAACACACTCTTCGGGTGAAAACTGCGTCTGGTACGTAGTATTAACCCAAGTAGTCATGGCTCGGCGAAGCTCGGGAATACCAGCTACCGGCGTATACTGAGTTTTACCTTCGTGAATCGCCTGAACAGCACGTGTCACCACCGCTTGATGCGGCGGAATAGCCGGCTCGCCCACACTAAGATTGTGAACAAAAATTCCTTGTGCTTTTTTGTAAAGAGCGCGGGTGTTCATCGCCACTGTGGCACTCGGTTCAACCTCCGTCAAACGAGAAAAATGCATACAAACAAGAGAATCAATGAGCCTATTCTAGCACATTGTTGCTAAGTATTACAAACAAAAATCACCGCCTACGGTAGCGGTGAAAAAAAGTGCTCTTACAAGGAATTGAACCTTGATCCCGGACTTCGGAGGCCCGTGTTCTATCCGTTAAACTATAAGAGCGGAATCGGCTTAAAAAAATCGCCGGATAAAACGCAGTGTCCGGTACAGCCGATACTGCCACGAAGAAAAGATAAGGTCAAATGTTCCTGGGGCTATCTGGGGCACACCGCCAAAGCCCAATTTAAAACGAGTCACACCAGCATACTGATGTTTTTCGTCATACACATACTCGCCATCTTGAAACTTTCCTGGCGCAATACCAAAAAAATCGTACTGACTATACCCCAAACGCTTGGCCAGCTGTATTCCAGCCCATTGAATGAGATATGGCGCCATCACTTGGCGATGAGCATAATCCGAAGCACCAAACACATAGGTAAAGACTGTTCCAAAGCCAATAAACAAACCTGTCGCGATTGGCGTCTCATCAACATAAGCTACTAATTGTCGGCTAAACGATGATGCTACAATATGTTCGTAGTGTTCTTTATCATGCAATCGAAAACCGTCTCGCTCCCCTGTTTGTTTCATCAAACTCCAAAAAATATCCCAGTCTTTTATTTCTTTCACAACCACATTTTTTTTCTCAGCCAAGCGAATATTGTAACGAGTTTTGGCGTGCATCGCCGAGAGTAGCGCGTCATCATCACCAAGCGCCAAGAGTACTGTCGCGCTCGGGTTCACATCATGCACTTTGGTATGTGGAGAAAAATAATTTTCAAAAAAAGCTGGTTCAACCCGCCAAAATACACATTTTTTTTGAATAAAATAACTGGCAAAAGCTTGGTATATCTCTCTAGCGCGATCAGTAATCACTGGACCCTTTGGAGAGAAAGCGTAACGCATCCCCAAAGGAAGATCGGTATACACCACGAGCGCTTCAGCCAACACATTTTCACTTTCCACAGCTTGCAACAGCTCTACCCGCTTATCTTCTTCTACCAAAAGACGAGCCCACAAAGAAGATTGAGTAAAATATGAAGACGATTGTTTGAGAAGCCAAGCATCAAAGGCGGCTGCTCCCGTAGTAACACGAATATCCATACTATAATTGTGCCGCTATGTATGTCGCCACTACCGCCGCTGTCTCACCGCGCAACACCGGCGCACCAAGTGAGCGGATAGCAAGCCCAGCTTGTTTAGCTCGTTCACGCTCCGCCTCGCTCCAGCCACCTTCCGGGCCAACCAAAAGTGCCACCGAGCCAGTTTCAGCAACATCATTAGGAGTTAATTGTTTTGGAGCAAAATCCAAGAAAAAAGCCGCCTCTGGTTTCACTTCATCGAGCGCTTTTTCAAAAGGTACTGGTTCGCGAATCACTGGCACGGTGCCTCGGTGCGATTGTTCGCTGGCCTCTTTAGCAATTTTTTCCGTACGCGCTTTGTTGAATCCTAATTTAACCGTTCTATCGGTAATTACTGGCACAATTTCCGAAGCTCCCGCTTCAGTCGCTTTCTGTACCACCCATTCAAAATTGTCTCGTTTCAAAAGAGCACAATACAGAGCGACAGTGCGTTTCGAAGCTGGTTTACTTGGTTGTTTTTTAATAATTTTCAGAGAAATTTCTTTAACTCCAACAGACACAATCTCCGACAACAACTCTGTCCCGTCACCAGGCACAACAATAATCTGCTCAGCGGGCTTGAGGTCGAGAACATCTTTAATTTGATGAACCAATTCACGGTCGGTAATACTGAAACGACCGTCAACTGGAGTAGTAGTAACAAAAAAACGATGCATATAATAGGTAGTTTCCAGTGTAGCGCTTGACGACTTTTCAGTCAAACACCAAACCTGTTCCCCGCACTGTTTTCTAGAAGTAAAAAACACTGTTGGGGTGGGGAGCGCTGACGTAGCCACTCCCCGAAACCCTTTCTTTCTTCGATCAGATGTCCTCAGCCCTCCTTGGCGTAGAACTCCCGCATCCGATTGAGTACAAGAGCTCCTGACTCGGGGATCTTGTTGAACAACAAGCGCAATTCTTGGAGAGTTGTCACCTCAGCCATCAAGCGCTTGGCAATAACCACACAATGACCTCCAGCCATGCTCTCGTGACAGAAGAAGTACACCTTCTCCAACTCTTCGGAAGTAGAAGCGCTGGCAATGAGATTGTTGTGCAACCTGGAAACCATTGTGCTTCCGCCAATCGCGCGACACAGGTTGTCACGCTCAGCAATCGCCTTTGCCAGCCTGAGCAACTTCTCAAAATCATCGCCAGCCAAAACCATGCAACGCCCAAAAATTTCAAAAAGAGTTGTGGGCGAGCAATTATCGATATTTTCAGAAGAACCCAAAAAACCAAGCCAGTCGCCAAAAGTCCCGACGCGCATCATCCGCTTGAAGGCCCGCTCACCAAGCTTATTACTCTTGTTAAGCGACCAAACAAAATACTCATCAGCAAACGACTGAGCCGTGCGCTCGAGGGCAAACATCAACTCCACATACAAGGCGCTTCGCTTGTCGACGCTCTTTGAAACATACTGCTTGCCCTGCTTGGTAGTGGCCAGTCGGCACAGCCGCTGAAAAGCCATCTTGCCATACTTGGTATCTGGGCCAGCCTCGAAAATAACTTGGTAGTGCCCAAAGGTCTTGGCCGTGTTGATGAGCCGCCTCTGCAAAACCAAGCGCAACTTATCATCAGTCGCAGTCGGCAAAGCCTTGGCAACAACATCAAACGATTCAGACGTATCACGAATCTTCCGAAGCACCACTGCCTGAAACTCAGGGTCATCCTTGGCGACCCGATAGATTTCAAGCAAATTCCCAAAAGCCAACTTCTTGAAAAAATCGGCTGGCAATGAGTCCTTGGCCACGATTGCCGCCAAGACTAGGCCAATTCTCTCTACCAATCGTTCAAATCGAGCTGTTTGCTCAGACATCGCAGACCTCGCTCCGACACTGCGGAGAAGAAAGGGTAAATTGGAAACGAACAACCGAAGTATAAGCCAAAAAACGGCTTTTTGTCAATTGTCACCCCCTTCCACGACAACCGGCCGGCAGGTCTTGCCAAAACCAAAAGTTTATGCTACACTATCGATACTTTTGGTAAATCCTATTACCTATTTTTACTTATAGTGTAACTCCACCCCTATGGGTCTTCCTGGTCACCGACGTACCTCAGGCGATAAACGCCGCCGCCGCACACATGTTGCGCTTTCCGAACAAAGCGTTAACAAGTGTCCAAAATGCCAGAAACCAGTGCGCCCACATCGCGCCTGCGCTTTCTGTGGCACCTACCGCGGTCGTCAAGTTGTTAAAGCAACTAAATAACCCTCATTAGAATCCTTGTCGTATGTCTAATCGCCACTTAGGTCGGTCAATTGCCATGCAATCCCTTTTTGAATGGGATTTCAAAGGCACTCCGACCGCTATTTTGCCGGCGATTATTGATCATAACCTTGGTGAATTTGCTCCTGGTCTCGAAGAGCGTGAATTTACGCAAAAATTAGTCGACGGTGTTATGGAACACCTCAAAGAAATCGACCAAATTATTGCGAGCTACGCTCCAAGCTGGCCTATCAACCAAATTACCATTGTCGACAGAAATATTCTTCGTATCGGCGTCTTTGAACTCAAATTTTCTACCGAAGTACCGCCAAAAGTGGCAATTAACGAAGCTATCGAGCTCGCCAAGAGCTTTGGTGGCGCGGCTTCAGGTAAATTTGTAAACGGCGTTCTTGGATCTATGTTCAACGACATGGTCAAAGAAAATCCTAGTCTCAAAGAAGAAAAACAAGGGTAAAACCGTATGACTATTAGCGAAACAGTACAATCATTGCCAGAAGTTGTTGCCAAAAACTTTGCTTCGCTCGAAGCCAAGATTGGTGTTTCGTTTAAAAAGCCAGAATATTTGGTACAAGCCTTTGTTCACCGCTCCTATCTCAACGAAAATCACGATTTCCCCCTCGGACACAACGAACGCCTCGAATTTTTGGGCGACGCGGTGCTGGAACTCGTAGTTACCGAATTTTTATTTGAAGAATACAGTAATCCAGAAGGTGAACTCACCAACTGGCGCGCTGCTCTCGTCAACGCCAAAATTCTTTCGAGTATTGCCTACGAAATTGATATGGAAGAGTATCTCTTCCTCAGTCACGGCGAAGCCAAAGATGCTGGCACCAAAGCTCGCGACTACATTTTAGCCAACGCCATTGAAGCGCTTATTGGCTCAATCTACCTAGATCAAGGCTACACCATGGCCAAGCAATTTATCACTCGCTGGATCTTGATCAAGCTCCCGTATGTTCTCGAAAATGGTTTGTGGATCGACGCAAAAAGTCGTTTCCAAGAATCTTCTCAAGAATTGCTCGGCATCACTCCAACCTACAAAGTGCTTCACGAAGAAGGCCCAGACCACAACAAAATTTTCCAAGTCGGCGTCTTCTTAGACAAAGAGCTTATCGCGAGTGGCTACGGTAGCAGCAAACAAGAAGCTCAGACCGAAGCCGCTGAAGCAGCGATTAAAGTAAAAACATGGAAAGGCCCAAAGATTACTGTATTGAAACGTAATCCAGGAGATCCATTATAAACCACACGGGTCGCTAGCTCAGCTGGTAGAGCAGATCCCTCTTAAGGATAAGGTCCTGGGTTCGACCCCCAGGCGACCCACCAAAAACAAAAAACCGCCTCAGTGAGGTGGTTTTTTAGTTGTGCTCCCAAAGGGAAATCTCACTCGGTCGCTTTTAGCGACCTCTCATGAAAACCTTCGGGTTTTCATGAGCTTTCCTCCACAAGAGAAACCTCCCGGTTTCTCCCTTCCCCGTTCGATTCCTACGACCACAACTAAATACCCTGGCCAATATGGCCAGGGTATTTAGTTGTGCTCCCAAAGGGAATCGAACCCCTATCTTCAGGTTCGAAGCCTGATATTCTATCCGTTGAACTATAGGAGCAGATAGACTCACGTGAGTGTAGCAAGAAAAAGTAGTTTTATCAAGAGGCCTGACTCACTCTTGACGGAAAGGTTGGCTAGGCGTATAGTGAGCCTCAAACTCTTTCTGGAGGCAGTGAAAATGATCACGACGCTTCTGTACTTCGTACTGACGTTCGCGCAACCATTTCTTCCACCTCAACCCGCCAACCCCCTACCTGCCATTTTCTACGCCGAACCAGTCCCTGGCCCGAGCGGAGGAGGCAAGCGAAAGGACGCGCCGGAAAAAGAAAGGAAAACCAAGCGATCAGCCAACTGGTCTGGCCAACGATCGAGGGTCAAGAAGCGAGATTCGTGGCTAGCAGTGCTTCACCGCCGAAAGACCGTTCACTTCATGTGACACCGTTCCCTGAGAGCAGTATTTCCTCGAAAGGAGGCAGGCAGTGTACCGCTCACGCGATCACCCTCTCTAGAAGTGGACACCCTCAAATCTGCGACGTCAGCAGAAGGAACACCGGAGGTCGGCCATGTACCGCGCCCGCGACAAGCCCTAAGGCTGTACCAAGCAGTAGCACGTCGCACGTCCCAGAGTGCCTAGCGCTCTGACACGGAGAAGGATTCGGCGGCCCGCCCACAAGCCTGCCCCGCCTCCCCTTCGAGGCCGTGTCCCAAGACCAAGCAAGGCGAGCATCGCAAGCGAACAGCCACCCCGACGGCGGGCATCCCACTCAAGACGAGTGAGGGTGCCCGCCGATCGGACCAAACTTTATACATCGACCACGATGTTTTTTTGTTTATACCACCAACTTCTCAAACACCTCCCGAGCTGAAGCTTTTTTTGTTACCACCTTATTCAAGGCATATAACAACGGAAGTTTTTTTGTATCAATTTTTCGAACCAAACGCATAACCCACGGCAACGATCGCGTCCCCTCACTTGACCCCTCACCACTCCCCGCTAATTTCTTACCAACCTGATGATTGCGCGACGAACTACTAAAACCAGTAGCCACCAAATCACCAAGCCCCGCCACTCCACCAAACACTTCTACAGACAACTTCAGGGCTTTGGCAATAATGTGCATTTCAAGAACCGCCTCGGTGACGAGTAGACTTTTTCGGTTATTCCCCCAACCAAGACCTTCGGCCACTCCAAGCATGAGCGCATAGACATTTTTCAAAACACCAGCCAAAGCTACCGCTTCAACCTCCGGGGAATACATTGTTCGTAGTTTTGTCCCAGAAAACAATCGCTGTAGTACCACATAGTCTTGTTTACGAGCCAAAGCCACTACCCCAGCCCCACCCTGGCCACTTTTGAGCTCTTCGGCCAACATCGGCCCACTAAATAAGCCCGATGGCTGACCACGACGCAGGGCTTCTCGCATAACCACTGCCATAGTTTTGCCACTATCAGCCTCCAAACCTTTGGCAATAGTAATAACTGGTGTAGTTTTTTTAAGAAATGGAGCGATAGCGCCAGCTGCTTCGCGCACCGCGAACGACGGCACACACAAAAGTACCACCTGAGCGAGTGGAATAATTTCCTCTAATTTTTTTTGATTCTGAACTTTTCCTGGAACAGCATCCCAGTACAAAACGGTCGCCGAAGAATGCTCTGTGGTAATCAAACTTCCTAAAATACTTCCCATCGCTCCTGCCCCCACACAGACTATAGTTGCTTGCTTCATATGTACATCACTAAATAATAGACAAAGTCAGTATAACGAAAAAAGAGTATTTACACAAAAAATGTTTTCTAGCAAAAAAAGCCAACTGTGTATAACTTTGCTAGCAACTATGTATTTATTTTCCATTTAATCGTATAATACTCACAGGTCGAAGAAGTTTTTTTACAGCGATGCTTGTCTTGTAAAAAAATACTTCACAAAAATTTTTTCTCGCGTTCGCGAGGTTAGAAAAAATATTTTTATCTCTACTCATTTTTTACGAGTAGGAACAAGATTAGGAGGTGGCAACTATGGCAAAGAAGAAAAAAGCTAAGAAACCAGCTAAGCGTAAAGCTACCAAGAAAAAAGCTAAAAAGGGTGGCAAGAAAAAGAAACGCTAGTTGTCTTTAAATCCAGCAGCCTCGGCTGCTGGATTTTTTTGTTATTTTAGCAAAATTACAGCAATTCTTTCTGTTGAGGAGCGTGATACTCTTTACCCGAAAAAACATGCACCACACCATACACACCGTCATATCCTGGAGTAATACTTAATTTCCCTTCTCGCATATTTTTAATGCCTAGCGCGATATTTTTATCTGTCGTATTTTTTTCAATTTCTTCAATTGAAGCGTGGAGTAAAATAAAAAATTCTGTTCCTAATTTAGAAAGCAACTGATCATATTCTTTGGCAACCCGTTTGCTCACCACACCGACATCAAAACTCTCGGCGATGATTTCACGGAGCGGTACAATGTAGCGGTGCGGAATAACGCCTTTTGCCTCAGACGAATTTTTTCTGTCGGCGAGCGTTGCCACCCGATGCATCACCCCAATCGTCAGCGGTTTTTTACACTCTGGGCACAACAACTTTTCATGCTTTGCTTCTTCTGGAGTCAAACTCACTTTACACGAACGATGGCCATCATAGTGGTACATCCCCTCTTCTGGATAAAACTCAATTGTATAAGCAAAACGATTCGTATCTTTTTCTTTTAAAATACGACGAATTTCATCATAAGTAATCGATGCTTCTCGTTCAAACAACAAAACATTCGCTTCGCGAGCGAGCTTGTCGAGACTATGCGCGTCAGAATTAGAAATAAGCGTAATACCATCAAGCGCACTCCACCGCTGATTCATTGGCGGATCGCTCGATAGCCCAGTTTCAATCGCAAAAATCTCTGAAGCATATTCCTCAAAGCAATCTTCCAGACTGTCATAGCCTGATTTTGAGCCAAACACAGCAAACCACGGGGTCCAGGCGTGCGCCGGAATGACCATAATACGCGGATCAATGCTCACCGCTATTCGCACAATTTCTTTGGCTGGCACACCCATAATTGGGCGGCCATCTGAGCGCAAATTTACCCCTTTCGCCTCAAGCGCCTGATTAAAAGCTCGAGCCGAAGCAATGCTCGGCGCAAAAATAAGCAGATGCAGACGACGAGTCTTGTCTTTGTGTTTGTACACTACCGAAATTTCGGTGCCAATAATAAACCGAGTTGGACTAGAGCTGTTTTTTAATCGAAACAAACCACTCTCCCCAACCTCTTCCAACTCTCGCTCAATAGACGCAAACCACAAGGGGTGCGTAAAATCTCCTGTTGATACCACTTGAATACCTTTTCGTTCACAAGCTACAGCAATGTTTGGTAATTCCAACTGCTTGGAACAGGCTCGAGCGTATTTAGAATGAATATGAAGGTCAACAATCGCCTCAATCATATACTTATACCAAAAACTGGCTCCATGATTCTGGAATTGGCGTGCTCGCCGTCACTCGCTCATCGGTTGTAGCAGTAGAAAAAGTCAAAGACGTAGCACACAACGCTAACGATTTGTCAGCGTTTGCTTCTGGGGCACCGTATTTCACATCGCCAACAATCGGACAGCCGATTGCCGACAACTGAGCCCGAATTTGATGCGACCGCCCGGTGCC
>CAYUBH010000034.1:0-10051 GCA_964442985.1 uncultured Gammaproteobacteria bacterium | reverse complement strand
ACAGTGGACATTTACCATTTACCACCGAGCCTCGTTTGGTGTCTGGTGAAGAATCGTCAAAACGTCTTCGCACCAAAGTGATGGCCACACTCACTCGTTCGTCGGTGGCGCCAACAGTAGCACATTTGCCGGTGGCAGGGGTCGGTCTTTTGTCTGAGGAGTCACTTCATGAAACGGCTGTTGGTTTTCATCCGCGGGCGCTTCGCAGCTATGAATCGTTGGTTGATGCTGAATTAAAAAAATCTATTAAACAATGGAGCGCACTCGATAGAAGTCCGACGGAAGCAATGGTACGTCGTTTGGCAGAATTAATTACCGAGACATCGCTCGCTTTTGGTTCTCGGGAGGTATATTTCCGTTTTTCTTCGGCTACTACCGAGCACTATCGAACACTTCCGGGTGGAGCCTATTTTGAAACACCTGAAAAAAATCCGCTTCTTGGTTTGCGTGGGGTGAGTCGCTTTTTACATCCTGATCACAAAGCGTCGTTTGAACTGTCATGCCAAGCGGTAGTTCGAGCTCGGAAAGAGTGGGGCCAGAAAAATATTTCGCTCATCGTGCCTTTTTGTCGTACGGTAGAAGAAGGACGGGCAATTTTAGCACTACTCAAAACATGTGGCTTGGAACGAGGTCAAGATGGTTTGAAAATTTTTGTCATGTGCGAACTACCGGCCAATGTTTTGATGGCCAAGGAACTAGTTACGTTGTTTGATGGCTTTATTGTGTCGCTTGAGAATTTATCGCAGTTTACGTTTGCCAAAGATACAATGGTGTTTTCTTCTGAACGTTTTAACGAAGAGGAAGTGGCAATGAAACAGTTGTTGAGTGAAGTTATTCGTGTAGCACATCGGGCGGGTCGGACAGTCACCGTGTGTGATGGTGGGCGAGCGCTTCATCCGTCGTTTATTACTTTTTTGGCGCAAGAGCGTGTTGATGCCCTGTCGGTTACCCCAGATGCAGTTACAGCTACGAGAGCACTTTTTGCTTCGGCTGAAGCGACGCTTGGCTCATCTGCCCTTCGTTTGCCACAAGCTGTCTTGTCGCGCTCCATCTCTATGGCTGGTCTTAGTAGTTTATCTATGTTGTTAGTGGGCTTTACCTGTCAGACCGTGAGCGATGCTGATATTCTAAAACAAGTAGAAGCGCGGGTAGAGGAGCGGTTGGTAGTGGCGCGGAGCGAAGCTCGTGAGGCGGCAATTAAACATGAGGCCGAGAAATTCGCTGAGGCCAAACATGTCTACCGATCAGATAGCTTTGCTCGGTTTGAAATGGCGTACCCAGCTCTCTGGAATACCCTCCGTACCGATGAAGAGTCGGTCTCGGTAGGTGACGGGACGTTGTTTTTTGAAGTGCGCTCGCGAACTCCTCAGGCTACTGATACTCCAGCTACAACCACTACTTGGAATGGACTCCCAGCGCGTAGCTACACCGGAGCGTCATCTACTGTAGCGTATTTGGATGTATACCCCGAAGGTTATACTAAAACTAAAAAAATAATTCGCCTGTCGGGAAGTGCTCAAACGTTTGAGTCAATTCTGCAAAGTATTACCACTTTTACGGTGCCGGTAAAGAAATAAAAAATCCTCCATGGCGGAGGATTTTTTTGTTGTGCGATTATTGAGCTGTTGTAGTAGCTGTACTGGTAGCGACAGTTGCGTCGTTACGGAGTTTGAGGGCAGCTGCTTTGGCATCTTGCATGGCTTTGCGAGCAGTCTCGCGAGCGGTCTTGAAATCAGCTTCTGCTTTTTTGAGAGCTGCCTTGTAGGCGTCGTTGGCTGCTTTTACTGCAGCGGTGTAGGCTTCATTTTTTGCTTTCTTCTCTTTAAACTTTTTTTCGTTTTCTTCTCGCTTCTTTTCCATTTTTTCTTTTTCAGCTTTGCGAGATTCTTTGAGTTTCTCTTCAGCTTCTTTACGAGCTTCTTTTACTTTTTCTTGAGCGTCTTTAAGATTTTCGCGAGCTTGTTCTAATGAAGCTTTTGTTTCTGTTGGAGCGACAGTGCCTTCTTCTTGGGCGGCCACTGGCATAGAGGTCAAAATAAGACCGAGAGTAACAGCAGTGGCGAGTGTTTTTTGAAACATACGTATTTTTTGATTAATAAACTTAGATAGAGGCTAAGGGTGCCTCTCTACAGTCTAGTATAGCACAAGGCGTAAAAAAAACCACCCACGGGGTTAGCCGGGGTGGGTGTAAGCGCCTACGTGGATAGAAGTGTAGGTTAGCTCAGCTGTAAACCAGTATATATGAAGAGGGGGTTTGTGTCAAATAGGCCTGTGGACAGCTTTAGACGTGTTGCGACCCGCCTGGTTGGGGCGGGTCGGAAAGGGGTGGGGTGCGGGGTGGGCGGGGCGACTAGGGTCGACTCTGGAGAGCCGACACGAGAAGCACACCACCGCCGATCACGGCGAGACCGAGCCCCACGAGGACAGCGATCATCGGTCCGTTGAGCAGAGCGTACCACGGGTAGTAGGTGCCGCTCAGCCGGAATTTGGAGAAGAATTGCTTCATGGAAAGAGTGTCCTCACCTTGGCTGTTGTGACGCGCGTTAGTGCGCGACTGCAGAGTGTAGCACACTAAAGTCTGTTTGTCAAGGATATACTATAGCTAAAAACAACCCACGTCAGTGAGTTGCTTGTAGTATGCGGGCGTTTTTTGTGTGAGCCCGCCGCACACCACTTTCCTTCCATTCCACCTAATTACTTGGTGGCGGTGCGCTTCCGCCAGAATTGCATGACGAGCGAGGCGACAGCCAGCTCGAAATCGTCGTGACTGCGCTTGTTGAAGAACTTGTTGGCCCCCTGGTGGAGAGCCTGTGCTTCATGGTCACCGCTCGACATGGCGATGATGGTGAGGGTATCACCCTTGAGCCGGCGACCGGTCTTGATGGTGGAAAAACCACCGAGCGGATCGCTCATGCCAAGCGAGATGTCTGACACCAGAATATCTACATCGCGCTCCGCGAGGAGAGTGTTGGCCTCGTCGCTTCCTCGAGCGATGAGACATTCAGATCCGGGTAGAAGTCCTACCACTTCAGCCTTGATGATGCTACAAACGGCACTTTCGTCGTCTACAATGAGAACGGTTGGTTGCGGTGCTTTTGGTTTGTCTGGCACGGTGGACCTCGTGGGTTGGTTATTTCTTTCGATTAGCTTCCATCTGGCTTCGGACTTTTTCGTAGACTGCTTGGCGCTGTGACGCGACAGTCTCGGGGTCGAGCTCGATTGCCTTCAAGAGAGTGGTAACCAGCTTGGCGACCTCTTCGTGCATGAGGTGGCGCAGGCGGCTGAGGCGAGGTTCATCGATGCCCAACTCCTTGATTTGGCGAACGGCTTCGATCTGTACATGATGATCGAAGGTCAGTCGCCTGATGTGACTGAGCAGTTTGATGCAGGTCTCCTCTTTGATCGGGAGGTAGTAGCGAGTGAGAGTCGTGAACGCATCGTTGCTGTGCCCGCTTGCGCTGGTCATATAGCTCGTTTCGTACACGATGCCGTGTTGGCCAGTTTCATTGCGGAGCACATCGATCAAAGTGGCATCAAACAATTGCCTGTCTTCAGGAGTAAAACTCTTGAGTGCGTCCTTGAAGAACATCTCTTCTGTGCCGAGCTCTGATGATCCATATTGACTGTGATTGGGAATTTCTTCAGGCTCCGGCCTGCGTGGTGGGTTGTACCAATCCACGTATTCACCAATTTTTGTTGCTTCTTTTTCACCGATCACGACGCACCTCCAAGCACCCAAAGGAGTAGGGTGTACGCACAGTACATCATTTTTGGTGTAAAAAGTCAATTTGCCCATAATTACAAAACACACCTTATACGGTGTGTTTTGTAATTATGGCGGGTCGGACGGGGACATCGAACTCGGAGCCTGCGGCTCCTCTCGCGGAAACCGTTCGGGTTTCCGCGAACCATCCTCCGCAATGTGGGGAAATACTTTCCCCACCACCCCTTTGTTCGAGTCCCATCTTCAATCCAGTCAATAAAAAGACACTTCTTAAAGAAGTGTCTTTTTATTGAGCGGGTCGGACGGGACTCGAACCCGCAACCCCTGCCGTGACAGGGCAGTGCTCTAACCAGTTGAACTACCGACCCATAATTTGTATGGGTGAGTATAGCCTATTTGTTTACCATTGTCAATACAGTTTATACGCAAACAAAAAGACCCTGTGTGCGTCTGACAGATGAAAGGAGGTGAAGGAGGGGGCACCTCTCCAGCTGCCAAACACACACAGGGTCTTTGTAAAAGTGATACTACGGGACGAAGCTGTTTTTGTCAACGATTATCGTGTGGATAACGCGTTATTTAGCGCTCGTGACAACAGCTTTGAACATTTCAGGGTATTTGCTTGCCATTTCAGACAACACTTTGCGATCAAGCAAGATGTTGTTTTTCTTAAGTAAGCCCATTACTTTGCTGTAACTGAGATCAAGCGTATGGAGCGCAGCGTTGATACGAACGTTCCAGAGTTGGCGGTTGACGCGCTTCTTCATACGGCGACCGTCGAAGGCGTGTTGACCGGCTTTCATCTTAGCAACTTTCGCTACTTTGATGTTTGATTTACGGCCCCAGCGGTAACCTTTGGTATGTTTTAAAATACCGCGGCGGCGTTTGCTGTGGAGTAAACCACCTTTAATACGTGTCATAGAATGCTAGAAAAAGTATCTCTAAATTAATTGTTGTGTGGAAGAGCAATACCCATGATACGATTGAGGGCGGTGCTGGTGACTACATCACTCTTCTTGTTGCGACCAACTTTGCCGTTTTCACGAGCATTGAAGTGGTTCTGACCAGAAGTGCGCTTCATAATTTTACCTGTAGAGGTTTTCTTATAGCGCTTGGACGTAGCTTTGTGGGTTTTTAATTTTGGCATACGTATACGTCTAGATCTCATCGATAACGGGGCTGGCTAAGGCTGGTGTTATGATGGGTCTATGAATAAAGAATGAATGCGACCAGTTCGTGGGCGCAGTGAAATATCTTATAGTAAGATGCTTCACTTCGCTCAGGAAGTGTTTACGCTTTGGCAATAAGCGCTGTAACTTTGTTGGCAGATTTTTCAACTGCTTGCTCAATACGAACCGGTACTTCGGCGTGGACTTTAGCGATAAAGTTTTTGACTACATCAAAAGCAAGATGAGCGTATTGCATTTCGCGACCACGAAGCATGATTTCGATTTTCACCTTATGACCATCATTCAAAAATTTGAGTGTCTGGGTGTGGCGAATATCTAAATCGTGTTGACCGATGCGCACCGACAAGCGAACACCTTTGGTGTCGACCACATGTTGGTGAGCTTTTTGTAAACGAGCTTCTTTTTCTTGGGCGTAGCGGAATTGACCAAAGTCAATCAGTTTAGCTACTGGTGGGTTAGACTTTGGATTGATTTCTACCAAATCAACACCTTGTTCGCGAGCGAGAATAATCGCCTCGCCGGTTTTCATGACGCCAACATTTTCGCCGGTTTTACTCAGAACTAAAACTTCAGGAGCAGTAATGCTCTCGTTGTAGTCGTACTGTTTTTTTGGATCTTCTTTTTTTCGGCGATGCGTAATACGCATAGTGGTGTAATGTTTGGTGGAAGTGGCGAGAGTTGAACTCGCGTCCAGTGATATGTTTCGAGACCGTCTCCATACTCAGCCGACCTTGGTAGTTCGAACACATGCTAAAAGGTTGGCAAAATGCATATGTCTAGCCCACGGTTAGTGTCTCTATAGTCTCGCAGGCGCCCGGCTATAGATACATCTCATAAGTGACACCACTGACTAGCTATGAGATCTTGCTAGGGTGATGAGCTAGGCCGTTAGGCCAAAGCTGGAGCAAAGGCGAAACTGTTGGCAATAGATGCAACAGAAGCTTTTACTTTTGATAACAAGTTTGCACTTATTATAATTGTACCTGGTATTTACGAGCTTGAGTACTAGCTCGGTATGCGGGTAGCGATTCGCTATCCTGTCGAAACCGTTACACTCCCTTGTATTTCCGGGCTTGCGCACTTTTATTTAGTGCTACGGCGGAGTTCTCGGTCAAGGTCACGTTTTTTAATCGTTTCTCGTTTGTCGTAGCTATGTTTGCCACGGGCGAGAGCGATTCCAACCTTGATACGATTGCCCCGAGTATACACGGTAATTGGTACTATTGTCAAGCCCTTTTCCTGTGATTTTCCGCGTAAAAACTCGATTTCCCGCTTTTTCAAGAGTAAACGACGACTTTGGGTGGGGTCGTAGTCGGGGAGCGGGCCGGCTGAGGGGTATTTACTGATATGGGCGTTGGTCAGGTAGGCGTCGCCATTATGAAAGGTGACAAATGAGCCTTTGAGGCTTAAATGACCCATTTTTACCGATTTTACTTCTTGGCCTGATAAGACAATCCCTGCTTCGTATTCTTCGAGCAGTTCATAGTCAAAATGGGCTTTGCGGTTGTCGGCGAGTGTCGGCATATCTGCGATATTGTAGCACAACGTAGCCAAACAGCAAGCCCTAGTAGGGCTTCCTTTTTTCTGTTTGGTGGTATATACTCAACTCATAGTTATGGCCTCATCGCTTCGTACTCAAATTTCTATCCATCCGCGATTTACTGCTCTCCTCGAAGGGGTGAGTGCTTTGGTTTTTTTGTGGTCGCTACCTCGGGCGGTCAGTATTCTTGCGCTCAGTGCTTGGTTTACTGCGCGAGCGCTTTGGTGGTTGCTGTTGGTGTACACCATGTATTTTCCGACATTTTTAAAACGGATTGAACACTGGCAGGCGCTTATATTGTTTCATGGTGGAATTGTGTTGCTGTATTTGTTTACCGATCAGCCGGTGTTGCGCTCGGGATTGTTAGCACTTAGTTTGCTTGGGTCGGTGGTTAGTTTTTGGCTCGTGCCATCTCGCTCGTCTGATTTGTCGGTGGTGGCCAAACCATATCGTCGTTTCAAAATGTTAATGGGTATTTTTGGGGTGGCTGGTATTTGGGTGATGATTAAGGCGCTCGAAATTTTTCAAGCACTACCTCGTACCTATATTATTCCACTTGTCATTGGTGGTATTTTTGCTACAACACTTATTAGTGTGTGGGGCTGGCGCGAATACACCTTGTCGTATAGTCGAAAATTGCTCGTGTCAGTTTTGGTGATGGTGTTTGTGGTGAGTGAGATGGCTTATGTGGTATTGCTCTGGCCATTGGGCTATTTTACCAGCGGGCTTCTGCTCACTTGGCTGTGGTATATCGTCTGGCTGATGCTTCGTTTCTTCATTTCCGAAGAGGGGATTGATTGGAATCGTCAGCGGTGGTTTCTCTTGACCAACGCAGTCCTCATTGGTATATTTCTGTCCTTACTGGCTCGCTGGAAATAATATATGATTACTCCTCCACACTTACCCCCACAAACGTGTGTCATCTCGCACCATCGCAGTTGGCAACGCATTAAACTGGTGATTATCTCCACGTTGTTTGGTGCGCTGGCTGGTCTCACGACGGCTGCTTTGTTTGCCGCTTTTTTTACGACGTTTACTTTGTCGCCCGAAGGTTTTGTGGTGACTTCGCATACCACCCCTGAAGGGTCGGTGTCTGAAGCGGTCAATCGTCGAGTGGCCTCAACGGTGTTTACGTTGTATAAAAAATCGTCCACGCTTGGCGGAGTGACTTATCTTGATCCGACTGATCGTTTGGCTGAGGCAGTTGTTGGTGTGTCGTCTGGTTGGCTCGTAGCCAGTGTTCCGGCATATGATGGAATGTTTAAAGATTGGCGAGTTGTTGGTGAAGAAGGCGCCTTGTTTGAAGTGACTAAAGTACTCTACGATAAATATTTAGGCCTCGCGTATGTTCGAGTGGAGCGTTTACTTCCGGCTGGCGATTCCTCAGAAGAACAGTTAAAAGTAGCTTTGTTTACGACGTCGTTTGATGCGCCGTCAGTGGTTTTTGTTCGTCGCGGTGGTGAATTGGTGCCGACTCGTTTGGTGCCAGCCGACAGCCGGTTGTTTACCGCTCATCTTGATACCGTGCCGACTGCTCGTTACACTCTCCGTGATTCTTTTCCAGCTGGCTCGGTGGTGGTGAATGCTGATGGGGCCGTGCTTGGCTTTGTTCGACAGGATAATCGTCTTATTCCAACGGCGACTGTCGGATCAATCTTGGCTGGTATTTCTGATAGACCAGTAGTGACCTACCGCACGCTCGGGGTGGAGGGGTGGTTTAGTGATGAGGCACCACTCTATACGGGGGCACAATCATTTGACGGCCTACTTGTCACTCGTGTACTTAGTTCTTCAAGTGGTTTACGTCGTGGTGATACGATTCGGGAGATCAACGGTCGGCCTGTGCGTTTTGAAACAATATGGTATACTAGTAATGAACCAACTGCTCGTTTGAAAGTTTTCCGTGCCGGCAAAGAGTTGGAACTTACTGTGTCATTTCAATCGTTATAATTTTTTCTATGCTTGACGTTGTTCGACGTTCGTGGCCACTCGTACTTTTTTGGGCAGTGCTTGGCGCACTCGTCTTGAATAGTGTGGCTTTTTTTGTACCGCGCCAATATAGCGCTGTTAGCCAGGTACTTCTCATCGCTCGCGATCGTAACGGTGTTGATCCGTATACGCAAGCGAAATCAGCTGAGCGAATTGGTGAAAATTTGGCTCGCGTCATGCAGACGTCAGATTTTTTTGCCAAAGTAATGGCTTTGCCTGACACTTCTTTTGATAAAAATATTTGGAAAAATCTTGATGAGCGCGCCGAGCGTCGAAAATGGCAACGTGATGTTAAGGCGGTTGTTGTTTACAACACTAGTCTTTTGAAAATTACCACCCACGCCTCTTCCAAAGAAGAAGCAGTGAGATTATCTAACGCTATTGCTCAAACACTCACAGCTCATGGTTGGGAATATATTGGTGGCGATGTTGTACTGAAACAGGTGGACACTCCGCTTGTATCTCGTCTACCAGCTCGTCCTGATTTTGTCATCACAACACTTGCTGGTCTTTTGCTTGGTGGTTTGTTGTGTGGTGTTTGGTTGACCTACTACAAAAAGCGCTCCATTTTTGGCTAAATCGTTTCTATCATCTCAATACCATGACTACCTTTACAAAAAGGTAGTTTTTGTTTATACTCTGGTGTTGCACTATATGTATAGTGCACAACGTTCTTTTTATTGATAATCTAGCCTAAACAATCTCGATGTGCGCTGAGTATACAGAGGTATATTGAGTGTACGTCGGGATTGGCGGGCTTACGTTCGAATTCACGCTCCGAGAAGGAGCTTTCGTGTCGGCTTCCGACACAGGATGGAGATTCGCGATGCGTACGATGAGAACGGCTCTGGCAGTAGCACTGTTTGTGGGTGGGTGCACCGAAGGGGGCACTCTCTCGATTCCGGTTGGTTTTTGTCACGAAGATGTCGATTGCGCTCGGGGTTTTACTTGCGAGCACAAGGGTTTTGACGGCCTGGGGACGTGCGACAGGCGTACCCCCGAAGTGGTCTGCCCGACGCCTGACGACGCCGGAATGCCGGATGCTGGCTTTGACGCTGGTGAGATCCCGGATAGTGGCGAAGTTCTGGACGCTGGTAGTGATGCTGGTGAAGTTCCAGACAGTGGCGAAATTGTCGATGCTGGAGCGCCGGATGCTTCTAGTTCTGACGCGGGCAACGTGCCCGACGCCTCGAGCGAAGATGCTGGTGAAGTTCCAGACGCCGGTTTCACACCCGACAGTGGAAGTGTTTCTGACGCCGGCGAAACTCCAGATAGTGGTGGAGTCGTCGACGCTGGCAGTGATGCTGGTGTTGTGGTGGAGCAGCTCCGAATCGATAATGTCACCGTGACCGGTGTGGCCCAAGGGGTGATCACCATTTCCGGTGACGTTAATCGTGAAGCAGTAAGTGTGCTCACGGTGACCGGTCTCGCTCCGAAAAACGAGGTGCGCTACAAGTTCAATCACTCGTTCACGCTGGCTCTTTTGGCTTCCGGCAATTACACGTACCAGCTGGTAGTCACCGATAAGCTCGGAGCGACGGCGAATACGGCCGGCTCATTCGTCGTCGGTATCGTGCCTGACACGACGAAGCCGGTGCTATTTGTCGG
>CAYUBH010000033.1:0-10166 GCA_964442985.1 uncultured Gammaproteobacteria bacterium | reverse complement strand
GTGGTGGCCAAAGATGGTACTGTCGCGGTACGGGTGACAAACGATTCTTTTTTGGCGTCCCTCACCGAAATAATGAACCGGCCACTGGTAGCTACCTCAGGTAATGTGTCTGACGCTGGTGATATGTATGATAGTAAGGCGGTGGAAGCGATGTTTCAAGGGCGTGCTGTACAGCCCGATTATATTCTCGCTCGCGGTATCTTGCCGAATCGTTTGCCAACTACTATAGTACGAGTACACTCCGACGGCACCTCGACGATTATCCGTCAAGGCGAAACAACGATACTTCTTTAAACTATGTCTCAGGTAGTTTCACCAGCCGTCTCGTTCACCAGCCTACTTGTGGTAGCTGGTGTTAGTATTTTTGGCGTTGTGACCGCCTGGAAAGAGGCTGGGTCAGAAATTTATGGGATATCAGAAGCTCTTATCACTCCGATACAAACCACACTGCCAACTCCGCGAAGCAAACCGGCACGGCAAACTGTCAAAGCGGTCTATCTCACCGCCTATTCAGCGGGTAGCCCCAAAAAACTAGCCGAAATAATCGACCTTATCAACCGTACGGAATTAAACGGGGTGATTATTGATATCAAAGATTATAGCGGGCTCGTACTTTATGACACCAAAGTACCACTAGCAGTTGAAAAAAAATTAAAAGACAACCGTTTGCCACGCCTAGAAAGCATTATCAAAACACTCCACGATAATGCTATTTACGTGATTGCTCGGCAAACTGTTTTTCAAGATCCGGCTTTGGCTCGCGCCAAGCCAGAATGGGCGATTAAAGATAAGCGCGGTGGTTTGTGGCACGACCACAAAGGCTTGCTCTGGGTCGACCCGACTAAACGTGAAGTCTGGGAATACAATATGGCGCTCGCCAAAGAAGTGGCCACCTATGGTTTTGATGAAATTAATTTTGACTACGTCCGTTTTCCGTCTGACGGAAATATGGCACAAGTTCTCTATGCCAGCAGTACTAGCAAAAAATACGAGACCATGGCTCGGTTTTATCAGTTTGTAAATGCCAAAATGAAGTCGGAACCAGTCTTAACATCGCTTGATTTATTTGGTTTTGTGATGGAAAAAAGCGGTGAAGATGATATGAGCATTGGTCAGCGCTTGGCTGACACGGTGACCGAAGTTGATTATATTGCGCCAATGATGTATCCATCACACTATCCATCGGGGCATTTGGGGCTTAAAAATCCAGCCGAACACCCAGCGCTTATTTTTGAAAACGGTATGCAAAAAGGTATGCCGTGGTTTCAAGGGGCTCGTGCCGAAGTGCGTCCATGGATTCAAGCGTTTCATCTCGGAGCTGTCTATGACGCTTCAAAAATCCGAGCGCAAATTGATGTTATTGAAAAATATAGTAATGCCGGCTGGCTGATGTGGAATGCGTCCAATCGCTATACCGACGCTGGTCTTAAAGCTGAATAACGAGTTCTATGTCCAAATTATTTAACCCCGATTACCTTAATTCGCTGTGTAAAAAATACAGCCTCACCCCCTCTAAAAAGTACGGCCAAAATTACTTGCTTGATGAACAGGTGATCGCCCATATGCTCGAAGCTGGAAATGTCTCGAGTAAGGACACTGTCATTGAAGTCGGCCCTGGTTTTGGGGTGCTCACTATTCCGCTCCTTGAAAAAGCTGGCACGGTGGTGAGTTATGAAATTGAGAAAAAAATCGCTCCCTACTGGGAGGCCAAGCGCGATCAGTATAAGAATTTGACCGTAGTCTGGGGGAACGTGCTCCACAGTTTTGAAGCGCCAGGGGTGCCGTACAAAGTTATCGCTAATTTGCCCTATCAAATCACCTCAGCCGTGATTCGGCTTTTTTTAGAATTAGACACTCCGCCAACAATCTTAGTTTGTATGGTACAAAAAGAGGTAGCCGAGCGCATCTGCGCTGAAGCAGGGGACTTATCACTCCTCGCCCTGTCTGTTCAGCTTTATGCCACCCCAACTATCACCGCTCAGGTGCCAAAAACCTCATTTTGGCCGGTGCCAGCAGTTGATTCGGCGGTTATTACCCTCATCCCACACAAAAAACCGCTGATTACCAAGGGGGAGAATGAATTTTTCTTCACGCTCGTCAAAGCTGGGTTTGCCCAGCGTCGTAAATTACTGATAAAAAACCTTCTGCCAGTTGTTGGTAAAAAACATAAAGGAGAAGTGCAAGATATTTTTGTGGAACTCGGCATTCCGCTCGAGGCTCGAGCACAAGAAGTATCCACAGAGGATTGGATTCTCTTGGCTAAGCGTTTATCCACTTATACCAAGTTGTAAACTGTGGTATACTACGTACAGTTTTTAACACTGTTGCGTTATGGACGGTACGGACAATGAAACGTTGCCGCCACGGTTTTCTCATGAGCAGAAGCTCGGCATAGCTTTACTGCTCATTTTTGCGCTTATTAGCGTAGCTCTTGGGGCGCTTCAAATCCGTAATCGTCTCTATGCGCCATTTGCTCTAACCAACACTGTTCCGGGGAGTTTGAAAGACGAAGTTAATTCGCCCGAAGCACTTCGTTTTCGTGATACTGATTTTGATGGCCTCAATGATTTTGATGAGTTGTACGTATACCAAACAAGTCCATACCTGAAAGATACTGATTCCGATGGGGTGAGTGACAAGCAAGAGATTGAAAAAGGTAGTAACCCAAATTGTCCAGCTGGGCAACAATGTGATAATCCGATTGTTTCTGGAGAAGGTAATTTGGCAGTGAGTGCCACCTCAACCTTGGTTGCGCCACAACTAGTAGATGTTTCTGAAACTGGGGATATTCGCTCGGTATTATCTGATCCGGCACAGGTGAGATCACTCCTTATTTCAGCCGGCCTCGACGCGGCACTGATCAAAAATATGAGCGACAAAGAATTGTTAGCTATGGCCGCAGCGGCCTATGCTAGCTCGAGCGCTAAAGCGTCGTCACGCCCTTAATCATTTTTCAACACGGTGCACCCACGTATGTTTTCTAAGATTTCTAAAATTCTCACCACCTGGGCCATGGTTGCGGTCATTGCCATTAGCAGTTTTGGGGCGATTTTAGTTCCACAAACTGCTTCAGCTCAGATCCCGGTGACCGTGACAAGTGATATCCCAAAAGCTGCAGAAAGCATTCTTACTGTTATTTGGGAAGGTTTAAAGGCTGCTTCGGTGAGTGCGGTGGTACGCGCTGTTGGCTATGCTATTCGCAAAGTGGCCTATGATTCGGCGGTGTATTTGGCGACAGGTGGTAATGGACAGACTCCGCTCGCCCAAACTAAAGGTTTTGGTGATTATTTATCTTCAGTTGCCGATGGGGCGGCAGGAACAGCGCTTGACGAGCTTGGAAAAGCTGGTGGTATTAATTTATGTAAAATCCCTGATGTTAAGCTTGATTTAGCTTTCAAAGTCGGTCTCCGCACCCAGTTTACTGGCCCGACATTCGCTGGTCCGCAAGGCACTCCAAACTGTACCTTCTCCAATTTTGCCAAAACGTGGCTCGACGGCGACGCCTGGAAGAGTAAATATGGCGGTACCGCGCAATTAAGCAAACAATTTAGTTTATCTCTCTCCACCGACGACAGTCCGCTCGGGCTCTATGGCCAAACTACAGAAAAGATTAATAATGTTATTAAACAACAGCGAGAAGCTCTCCTTCTCGATCGTCAAGAAGGGCAAGGTTTTAAAGCTAAAGAAAGTAAAGTTAGTGGTAATATTCAAACCCCAGCGGCGCTTATTGGCGAACAATTCAAAGCCAACACCCCGGATAAAGAACAAAAAGCGACCAATGATCAGTTGAACGCTTTGTTGGCTAATGGGGATATTAAGGTCATTCCAGCGGCCTTGTCTTTGTTTTTAAACACGTTGGTTGGTACGGCGGTTAAGAATTTCCAAGAAAAAGGCGTCTTGCCGTTTGGTGCTGGTTGTATTGGGGACAAATGTCCGGCAAGTGGTGGGTCCGCTGGCGGCCCGTTTGCCGAAAGTCAGCAAGGTTTGGCTGGGGAGTTCTACGGTATTGCTGGTGGTGGTGTGGCGGTGGCCCAGAGTTTTTTCAGTTATTTGCAAGCAGTAAAAATTGACTCAGTAGAAAGTTACGACCTTATTTCTCAGCTTAGCAACTGTCCGGAAAATCCAGGGCTCTACAACTGTCGTATGGACGATCAGATGGTAGTGGCGTTCAAGCAGGCTCAGCTCGGCAAGCCGGTGACTATTCAAGAAGCGATTGCGCAGGGTTGGCTCCATGGTGATTGGTATTTGCTACCTCCAGCTGAAAACGATGGTCGCAACAAAGATAAAGACTGTTTCAACAAAGCCTATTGCTATAGCAATGTCCAGGTGTTGCGTCAGTTGCGTATTTTACCACTTGGTTTTGAAATCGCTGCCAAAAATAGTAGTCCAGATCGTCCATGGAGACTTTCCGAGGTCGTTGATGGCTTTTTGAAATGCCAAAATGATCCAAGTATTGCTAGTGCTAACTTCCCATTTTGTCATTTGGTAGATCCAAGCTGGGTGCTCAAAGTGCCGCCAGCAAAATGTAACGCTTTGGTCTATGGTCCAAATATTTTGACCAACGGCGTGCCAGATCGTCTCCAAGAATGTGTGGATGTTCAAACCTGTGTGGCGTATGACGCCAACGGCAACTGTAATGATTTTGCGTACTGTACTCGTGAAAAAAACACGTGGAAGTTTGATGCTCAAACCTGTGCCCCACAGTACGCGACGTGTCGCGCTTTTACCGACGCCAACGGCCGTCAGGCAGCCTATTTGTATCGCACCCTCGATACTGCTTCGTGTACCCAGGAAAATGTTGGTTGTCGCGCCTACAGCCTCACTCAAAATGCCAGTGGTAATTGGGTTGCTCCAGGCACTTTTAATGCCGCCAACGACACGAATACTGGTATTTATTTCAACAACAAAGTTTCCACCAGTTGTTCCGCTGGATCCGCTGGTTGTTCGGCCTTCAAAGTGGCTGGAACAGGGGAGTCGTTATTTATCAAAAAAGCTCCAGACTATTTGAAATGCTACGATGCCGACCCGACAACACCAGCAGTTGATCAGCCAATGACGGTGGCTGATTTAGCGCGCCTTGACGGCTCGGTAAGTTGTAAAGATTATTCCGGCGTCTGTATCCCTGAAGAAGTTAACTGTAATTTCTATACCGCCTCTGCCGGTGGCAGTGAGCGTGTGCCAGGGAAATTCACTCCAGCCGAAGTTGTCGGCAACCAAGTTGATTGGAACGACCAGTGTGATGCTAAGTGCGTTGGTTATGACGCCTACCGTGAAATGCCAAGCAATTACTCGAGCGGTCAAAGTGTAGCCTATATCATTCCATCATCCGGCACCACCTGTGCTGCTGCCGACGAAGGGTGTAGTGCTTTCACTAATTTGAGCACCACTCAAGGTGGTCTTGAAAAGACTGAGTATTTCTCTTATTTACGCACCTGCGCTCACCCAAGCAAAGAAGCGGGTAAGAATTTTATTACCTACGAAGGTTCGGTCCAGGGTGGTTTTCAATTAAAAACCTATCTTTTGGTGGAAAATAAAGATCCAAATAATGGTCCAATTGGCGCACCAAAATATTCTTTCAAAACTACGGCCGAGCTAGCTGAGCAGTTGGCGTCCTGTACCGAAGCAACGTACCGCAACGGCACAGCACCACTCGATTGTCGCCAGTTCAATGATGACAGTGGAAAAGTCTACTACCGTTTGCTTTCAAACACTATTCCAGTGAGTGAATCGTGTACACCATATCGTTTAAGCACTAATGATTTCTACACTGTTTCCGACGGCTCCACCAACACTGCAGGGTCATGTTCTGATGCCAAAGGCTTTTGGGACACCAGTAGTGGAACTGGGGTCTGTAAATTATGTTTCCAAAACGGCGAATACCGCGAAGGCAGTTGTTTTTACGACGGTCTTCCAGGTGGAATCGACAATACCGCTGGGGTGAGTCGTAGTTGTTCAGCAAGCGCCGACACCTGCCGAGCCTATAAAGGCAACGCAGGTAATAATGTAGAAATTATTTTCAATGATACCTTTGAAAATGTCACTTCAACTGCTGCTTTATCAAATTGGGGTGGTGGAGCATTGTCTAATGAATCGGTTCGGGTTAATGAACATTCTTTCTCAGCGGTAGCTGCTGCGGGAATTACGCGCGCAACCACTCTGATTCCCGGACAAACCTACGATCTTACTTTCTGGGCCAAGGGCAATGTCGGCTCTATTTCGGTGAGAGTTGGTGGTATGACCCAGCCAGTTGGCACTACCCCAGTGAACGACACCTGGAACACCTATCGTGTTGGTCCGTTTACCTATAATAACACCACCTCAACAACTCAAATTTCGTTTGTAGGTGTTCAAACCAACACCCAATTATTTGTGGACAATGTTCGTGTCGTTCGTGTGCGCGATCTCCAATATTTGGTGAAAAAATCCCTCAGCGTTGATCCAATTTGTGATAGTGATGTTACTGACAATTTACCTGGTGAAGCGCTTGGCTGTTCGGCCTATGCCGATCAAAACAATCGCAACTACTACCTCACCGGTTTTAGCTATCTTTGTCGCGAAAATGCGATTGGCTGTACGGCTGTTTTAGATACTAAAAATACTCCAGCACAAACCAAGGCAACCGCTCACAATGTGTGGGTGCCTGGCCGTGGTGGCTCGACTGCTCAGGTTACTATTGGTGGTGAAGCTTTCTCCTGCGTTATCCCAACCGGTGACACTGGTTGTTATATTACCGTTCGTGGCCACGAAGCGTCGCAGATTAAGACCGCTATTTCCACGCTCTCGGGCGGGGTAAGCAATGGTTTTGTTTCTTCCACCATCTACGTCCCTTCCGACACCACCAGCACCTACCCAATGTATTTAGTGGCTAATCAGGCCGCCACCTGTAATCAAGCTGATCTTGGCTGTACATTTGCTGGTGCACAACAATTAACACCAGGTGGTGCACAGTTTACAACAGCGCTTATCAAAAATGATCCAGCGCTCTATACTCAGGCACTCTGTGGAGCTGAAGCCGTTGGCTGTAACGCCTATAGCGATGGTGCCGACACCCGTTATTTCAAAGATCCAGCTATTACCGGACAAAAAGTCTGTGCCTATGCCAAGGGTGTGCCAGTAAAAGTACCGACCGGGGCTGGCTTCACCACCGTTCAATCTGATGGCTGGTTCTGGAAGGGTGTTGGTGTCTGTAGTAACGATGCCGGGAAGAACTGTAGCCAAGACAGCCAGTGTGGTACGGGTAATACCTGTATCGATGTCGGTTCACAACCATGTTACCGCAACTATTTGAGTAATGGTGAATATAGTTTGTGGTCATCAGAAAATACGCAGTACAACAATTTTGTTGGTGAATGTCCAGCCAACCAAAACGCCTGTACGCAATTTGTCGACCGCACTGATAACAACAAGTCATACTACTTCCTCAAAGATAATCGTGTCAGCGAAGGGGATTGTGCTGGTCAAGTTAGCCAAAAAGAAGGCTGTGCTGTCTTTGATCAGGTAGACAATCCAAATAAATTCTTTAACACCAAGGCGCTCTATGCCGCGAGCGAGGCCAACAATGGGCGCAAAGTTCCAGCTCCAGTGACTGCCGATCCAGCGAATGATGGTAATATTATTATCAAAGTCAATCGTGATCGTGAATGTGGCGAATGGTTGCAATGCCAAGGCTCAAAGACGGTGTTTGATCGCGATACTGGTAAATATAAAGATATCTGTGAAAATGTTCAGCGCTGTGCTGAATCCGACGGCAATGGTGGGTGTAAGCGTTGGGTGCAAAGTAATTATTCCAACCAGGTTTTGAGCGAAGATATCTACCGCAGTCGTGCTATCAACTGGTCTGGTATGGACTACACTGGCTACTCTATTCTCGGGCTCTATCCAGTGGAAGAGTTGACCGATATTAATTTCTCAACCTCAACCGACGTCAAAGATTATCGTTTGGTAAAACCGATTCCATGCGGTGGTCAGAACTGTCCAGACGGTCTGTCTGTTACTCAACAAAACAAGAGTACTTCCTGTAAAACTAATGGCCAGATTTGTGGTAAACAAACCAACCAAGGTTTATGTGTCAACAGAACTTGCGTCCGCACTATCGACGGTAAAAACGATGCTGGTGAGCTCGAAAAAGCCCAAGGTCAGCTCTGCCGTGGTTATCCAGAAAAAGATGCGCCATTCCCCTTCACTTCGTTTATCAAAAATAATAATGCAGTTTACGGACTAGCTAATAAATGTGGAGAAACAGCTATGCCAGGGCCAGACGGCCAGCTATCAAATATGGCCTGTGACTGTGATTACACCAAAGTTAACTACGGCGACGCCTTAGTACGCTATTGGAATCGCGAGAAGCCAAATATGACGGAGGGGCTAGAAAAATCGCCACTCATTCCAATGGTCGGTAATGATTTAACAATGGTTTGTGTAGGTGGTGGGTATGCAGATGATGACGAAGTGACTAATTGTATTGCTGACAGCGACTGTTCGCCGGGCAGAGGTCTTTGCCGTGTTGCTGGTATTCCAGAGGGAATTTGTGTTGGCGGTAAGTTTAGTCGAAGTAACGATAATCAAGAAAAAGTATGTACGCAAAGCAGTGATTGTGGAACAGACGGTACTTGTCAGTTGCGAACAAAACAATCAAAACTTATTGGGTATAAAGGGTACTGTTTAGAAGCGGACACTCGCAGTGTAATGTATGGCAACCCCGACGACCAGCAGTGCCTCACCTGGTTCCCAGGGCGCACCAACGGCACCGCTGATTTGTATAACCAATTTGTCGAAGCTGGTTTTGATGCTGGTAAATTAGGCTATGAAGCCGGTCCGTATTATTGCACCGAAGCCGAAGTGTGGAGGCAGATTAACGGTGTCGAGGGAAAAGTCCAGGTTAATTTTGACTGCGATCAAACTGCCGGGACTCTTAAAATTGATGGATTGTCTCCACGACAAGCATTCTTTGGACCAAATAACGATCTTTCGCTTACACTAAAAGAAGCCTTACTTAAATTAAAAAACAGCGCCATCACTTTTGATAAAACCAGTGGCGGCGAAACAATTACCTGTGATAAAAATAGTAATTTCTGTAATGGAGGAGATATTAGTGTTTCAAACATTAGTGCCGACGGCACACCACCCGCCTATGTTTGTCCGACCGGGCATATACCCGGTAAGATCATCAATGTTACTTCGGGTGGTGGTGGAGACAGATGTATCTTGGATACTGAAAATTTTCTTACCTTTACCTTTGAGTGCCTTTCTGGTGTTGAAGGGCCGTGGTTGCCAACAGGAAGTGATAAGCCGGTAGGAAATCTTATAAATAATGGCGTCATCAAAGAAGAGCGTCGTTGTCAGACGGTATACCAGATTGGCGAAAGTGTAGATACTATTAAAGCGTGGACGCAGAATATTTGGAAAGCTTTTGACGGTGCGCTGGCCGCCAAAGACGCAAAATGCGCTCCGTACGCCGCTTCTTCTTTCAACAAAGCAATGATGCCGAATATGGCCATTGCCCTTGATAGTAGCGATTGTATTGTTGGGACAAGCATTTCAAAACAGGGTAGAAGAGTGCAGACATATCAATCTCAAAAAGTATATTTGAAAGATAGTGAATACACTGATTTCTTGCAAAAAATATTTGCGCGAAGCGCGCTCGCTTGGGAATTAAAAACTAATCAAGGGGTTGGTGATAAAGTTTGTTATGTTAACCCGGGAGAAGCAGGTTACAACTACTTGACTTACTACGATACAACCAAAAATGGTGCAAGTTGCAATACTCGATTTGATTGCTCAAAAACATCTGACGGAAGCCTCGGTATACCAGATCCTTGTGATCCAGCTCGCAATGGTAACGATCCAGCATTAAACGCAACGTGCAGCAAAATGTGTGTGCAGTCAGAAAAACGCTGTCGTCCATCTGTTGGGGGCGATGCTGAAGTTGATCAATACTTCGACAGTAATCGTCAATTTATGCCGTGCGGTTCGGCCAATGACTGTGTTGCTGAAGAAAATCAGACGGCCTTTAATATTACCTGTTATAATTCAGGTGAGCACACTGAAGCGTGCGAAAGCATTTGTCGTGGCCCAAGCAGTGTGCCGGCAACTCAAAATGAGTCGTATGAAAAAATAGAAGAGTTAGATCCTGTATGGGACACGACTGCTAACGGCTTTGCCCCAAC
>CAYUBH010000032.1:7194-10365 GCA_964442985.1 uncultured Gammaproteobacteria bacterium | reverse complement strand
CAGTTCTGTGGTAACGGCGTACTTGAAGGTAGTGAAATTTGTGAAACAGATCAAAGTACGGGGCGTATTTATGCTCGTTTCCAAGACAGAACCTCAACTTTCCAGAATTTAACCTCGGCTCGGGGTGGGTATTTGGTAAAACAATGTGCGGCAGTTATTCAAAACGATCCGAATGCTGAACTAGTTGAATCTAATGCCTTTAAAAAAGGTACTAAAGTGTGCGCTCCAGATTGTTCACGAATCACCATTCAAGAAACCGGCAGTAATACCTGTGAGCGCTGTGGTGTAGATCCAAATGGTGTGGAAGTAAAAGGTATGGCGGTAAATGTGCTCTATCCAAATCAAGCGACTCCTCTTGAGAGCGCGACCTCAGACTATGTTAGCACTCTTGGATTGTATGGCTACAATTTTGCTCCAGCAACTACCAGCCCTAATGCGTACCGCCTAGTCGGGGTTTTAAACGGTTTTGTTTCGCCAGCCATTGCGCTCATGAATCCAAATAATGAACCAAAGAGTTATGTATTTGCAAACAATGCAGGTGTTCCGCTCCGTTTCAATCCAGACCCGCTATGCTCTGATAGTTCAAGTGGAATGAGTTATACTGTTGTGATGAACAACAACGGCCTTCATCGTCCAATTTCAATCTTGAAACAAGCTCAGTTGTGGCAATACGATCTCACTGTATCGCCGGTTGTTCGTCAATCTATTCGTCCAAACGATATGCGAGTGGTAGTCAGTTGGGTTGGGCCATTTGATTTCAATGTTGGTCTAGCGCAAACTACAGCCACTGGTGTTAAAACTGATAACGACACGTTGTTTGCTGATAAAGCTGTGATCGGCCTTGATTACTACACAAAAAACTTCAGCGACAGAAATGTGGGTAGTTGGAATATCTGGTATCACGGATTAGGACAAACAACTAACGGGACATCTGTTGAGGCCTTTACGATCGACACCTCCCGGATGGTCGCTGAAACGTATAAGTTGTTTATTCATTCACCAGGTCAATCAATTAAGAACTTTTCGTCCAGCGCTCGTCTTAAAGTAGACGTCTATATACCAAAAACACTGAGTCCTGGCTACGAAAATCTGATTAATAGTAATTATTACTATCCAGATAAGCCAACCAAGACTATCTACTTTAGCGCCTCAGACATGACCACCACCAACCAATCAGCCTCATACTGGCACGCTCTTACTATCAAGCGTACTGGTGCTACCATGGTGGAAAAGATTGGTAAGGCTAGTTTCTACAACGCGGTCAACGGTCAGGTATTAGAGTTTGAAAACGGCCGAATTGTTACGAATGCTGCTGAAATGCAATAATACATTTCATATGATGAAAAAAATTGCTATACTATCACTACTTGTTCTCTCAGGCTTTGGTTGTAAAGATGGGGGAGAGCAGTTGGTGGAAACACCAAAAAAAGAAGTGGTCAAAACCATCGAAGTTGCTTCGCCGGCAACTACCACCGCGAGCGCTCCAGTCGCCGCCACTTCGTCTAGTCAGATCGCTGAAAAGAAAGCTGAGTATGAAATAATTAAGACAGCTGTACTCAAAGATGCTGATCTTGATGGGCTATCTAACGACGAGGAAAAAGCGCTCGGGACCGACCCGAACAATGCCGACACTGACGCTGATGGTCTGCTTGATGCGTCTGAAAAAATATACAAGACCGATCCGCTCAAAGCTGACAGTGATGGTGATGGTTATAACGATGGTATAGAAATTAAAAAAGGTTTCAATCCAGCAGGTCCTGGTAAATTAACCCAATAAACACGACGTATGTTTGACGATCAGCCACTCGAACCAGAATCACAGGTGCCACACAATTTGCCAACCGAACCAGCTGACATGCTTGAAAGCGTTGAAAAAAATGATTCTGTTTTGTCGTCGACCGACAAAGCCTCTTCGGCATTCCCAGACGCCCTCTCTTCTGGTCTGCTCAAGAAAAAAGAATCTGGTAGTGTACCAGTGGGCGGAAGTCCAGTGTCCATGCCGGCTGTGGCGACAGTTGAAGCAGGTGGCGGAATCTTCGTGGGAACAGCTATTAAGATTCTCGGCGCGCTCGTGGTTGTTGGAGGTCTCGGTATTGGTGGTTGGTGGCTCTATACCTCGTTTGTAGCCACCGAACCTGAGGTGACGACGGTTGTGGAAGATACTACTGCCACCCCAGAAGCAAACCAGACTACGGTAAGCGACACCTCTCTAGAAGTCGCTCCAACCCCAACCTACCAAACACCAGCTGTTTCTCAATCGGCAACTGTCACCGCCCGCACCAACAACGACGCTATTTTGTTTGGTGAGCTAACCGACACCGACAAAGATGGTCTAAGCGATATGCGGGAGCGTGAGCTTGGCACAGGCATAAACAGTCTTGATTCCGACGGTGATACGGTGTCAGATAGCGATGAGGTTTTAGTTTGGAAAACTAATCCGCTCAGTAGCGATACCGATGGTGATTCATACCCTGATGGTACTGAAATTAAAAATGGTTATAATCCGCTCGGCCCAGGTCGCTTGGTTTTGCCAGGCACCGCGACCAGCACTCAATAATTATAAGGAGGACTATTTATGTTAGGATTTGGCAAAAAAGAAACAACCCCACTTGAAAAGCCGGTCGACGCTTCGGCTTCAATTGCTGTCACTGCTATTCCGGCAGATTTTTATGGCGGAGCCAATCCAACGATTACTTTTAAAGAAGTCGCCAAAGTAATCACTGCTCGCGAAGAAGGTACGATGTCGCCAGGCGACAAAAAAGCCCTAGATACTGCCACTGCTGCCGGCTCGGGGGCACCACTCCATCCGGCGAGTGTAGCCAGTAATCATAAAAAAATCGCGCTTCTTGGAGGTGGATTATTTATTTTATTTGTTGCTGGTGCAACGGGTTATTATTTCCTCACCGCCAAAAAACCTACCCCAAAACCAGTGGCCAAAGCTCCACAAATCGCCGTACCAGTTGAGCCGGTCCCGGTTATCTCTTCAACTCCAGTTGTGACTGAGCCGGTTATCACACCGCCAGCACCGCCACAGACTATAAGCGACGCCCGCCTTGAGTTTCCTTCAATCTTATTGGGTCGTTCGGCTGATCTTGATAATGACGGCCTCACCGATCTGGAAGAAGAAATTTTCTCCACCGACGCCACGATTCCTGATACCGACGAAGACAC
>CAYUBH010000032.1:0-7094 GCA_964442985.1 uncultured Gammaproteobacteria bacterium | reverse complement strand
TCAATGCGCCACAAGAACAATATGGTAGTCTCGTTGATTTTGAAACTCGCTTTGGCGACAAAGCCCTACGTCGTTCTGACAAGCTGGTGTATTATTTTGTCTCTGGCTCAAGGGTATATGTAATGGTGTACCACACCACCAATGCCACCATCGTAAGCTATCCAGCAGTTCTTGAAATGATGGCCCGTAGTTTCCGAGTTGACGGGCAATCGTTTGTTTTGCCACCACAACAACCGCTAACAGTCGTTCCAGAACAAGCTCCAACTGAAGAAGTTGTGAACACAACCTCAACTCTCGAAACCACCGCCACTACTACACAAGAAGCTCCTACCGCTGGTATCACCCTATGATTCGTGTCATTTTTGATTCCACTGTCGAGACGCCGATAACTAAAAAACTAGTTGAGCATATTGTGGTCGCCGCTCATCGGGTGGAGAAAAAAATTACCGGAGTGGTTGAAGTCACCATTGTTGGTGAAAAAAGAATTCGTCGTATCAACCGCGACTTTCGCGGTAAAGATAAAGTGACTGATGTTATTTCGTTTGGTTGGCAAGAAGATAGTTTAGTACCAAGCGATGTTCTCGGCGAAATTTATATCTGCTATAAACAAATCGAGCGACAGGCTAAACATTTTAAATGTTCCACCAAAGAAGAATTTACCCGCATGCTCGCTCATGGGTTACTCCACAGTGTTGGTTACGATCATATTTCCAAAAGTCAGGCGAGCCGAATGTTTCCCGTTCAAGAGCGCATTGTTTCGTCAGTTATGAAATCCTAGTTTATGAATATCCACCAGTTTACAAGTAGTCTGAAGCATGCTGGTCGGGGATTGGCCTACGTCTTTAAAGGCGAACAAAATTTTCGTCTCCAAACAGTCGGCGCGCTTTTAGTTGTCACCTGTCTTGTCGCGTTTCCACTGTCTACTTGGGAGCGAATCCTTCTCCTTATATTGGTAATAATGGTTCTTACTATGGAATTGGTGAATACCGCCCTCGAGCGCTTCACTGATCTGCTCAAGCCCCGCCTTAATTATTATGTAGGCACTATTAAAGATATTATGGCTGGAGCAGTGCTCATTACCTCACTCGGAGCGGTTATTATTGGCGGAATCCTGCTTTTTCCGCACTTTATGACTTTGGTTAAATAGTGTATACTACCCCTGTACTGTATGAAGAAAGACCACCAACTTATCGCCGGTCTCGATATCGGATCCTCCACGGTCCGTATTGCTGTTGGTCAGGCTATGGCCACCAACGACATCGATCGAGGGGAAGAATTGCAAATACTCGGAGCTGGCGAAGTTCCGTCTGTTGGCGTTCACAAAGGGGTGGTCAATAGTATCGAAGATGTTGTTTCCTGTGTTTCAGCCTGTCTAGAAGTCACCGAGCGAATGGTCGGTGTGCCGATCAACTCTATCTGGGTTGGTATTTCCGGTCTCCATATTGTTTCTCAAACCAGCAAAGGCGTCGTAGCAGTTTCCAAAGCCGACAATGAAATTACTGAAGAAGACGTCGCTCGCGCTATTGACGCTTCGCGCACCATTGCGACCCCGCTCAACTACGAGGTACTCCATGTATTACCTCGTAGTTTTAGTATTGATGGTCAGAGCAAGGTCAAAGATCCGGTTGGTATGACCGGTATTCGCCTCGAAGTTGACTCTCAAATTATTCTTGGGTCATCTTCTCAAATTAAAAATCTCACCAAAGCGGTTTACAGGACCGGGCTTAATATTGACGATCTAGTGCTCTCAATTCTGGCGACTGCTGAAGCAGTGATTACTCCACGTCAAAAAGATATTGGGGTAGTTGTTGTTAATATTGGCGTTTCCACCACCAGCTTGGTTGTCTTTGAAGCTGGTGATATTCTTCACACGGCTATTTTACCAATTGGTTCGGAACATATCACCAACGATATCGCTATTGGGCTTCGCACTTCTATTGAAGTGGCTGAAGCAGTAAAAGTTGAATACGGCGACTGTGCTCCAGCTGAAGTTTCCAAACGCGAAGAAATCGACCTTTACGATCTCGGTGCTGCCGGCCATGAAATGGTCAAAAAACAATACGTCAGTGAAATCATTGAAGCTCGGGTTGAAGAAATCCTCCAAAAAATTGATGCTGAACTCATGAAAATTAAACGTAACGGGCTTTTGCCAGCCGGGGCTATCTTCACTGGTGGTGGGTCAAAATTACCAGGCCTGATTGAAACGGCCAAAAAAGTCTTGCGCTTGCCAGCGGTTCTTGGCTATCCACTTCATGTGACAAGCGTCACTGATAAAGTTAACGATTTAGCTTTTTCTACTGCTGTCGGGCTGGTTAAATGGGGGAATACGATGCAAGGCTACGGCTACGCTGCTCGTCCTGATCGTGGTGGTTCAATGAAAAAGATGGGTCGCATGTCGAGTCAGCTTAAAAAATGGATTAAAACCCTGATTCCGTAAGAGTTTTAGCTTGACAGTGCAGAAGGAAAGACGATACACTAGAGTGCGTAGCTCGGCTCTAGTTTTTGTAATACTGACTGAATGAATACAAAATGTATTCATGAGCGAGCCCTTACTTGATATATAAGCAATGTTTTATGCCACAAGTTAAACCGGATATTGAAGCTTTTGCAAAAATTAAAGTAGTCGGCGTGGGTGGTTCTGGTGGGTCTGCCGTGAATCGCATGGTTGCGAGTAAGATTCGCGGTGTTGAGTTTGTTGTTATGAACACTGATATTCAGGCTTTACACCACAATAGCGCTCCAACCAAAATTCATATTGGCAAAAGCGTCACTCGTGGTCTCGGTGCTGGTATGGATCCAGAAATTGGTCGCAAAGCTGCCGAAGAAGCTCAAAACGAAATTCGTGAAGCCCTCAAAGATTCTGACATGGTGTTTATCACCTGTGGTATGGGTGGCGGCACTGGTTCTGGTGCTGCGCCAATTGTGGCTGAAGTCGCCAAAGAAATGGGTGCACTCACTGTCGCTGTTGTTACTAAGCCATTTTCATTCGAAGGTCCACAGCGCGGTTCAATCGCCAACAAAGCTTGGGAAGAGCTGGCAAAAAATGTTGACACCATCATCACTATTCCGAACGACCGCATCTTACAAGTGATTGATAAAAAAACCACCCTACTTGATTCATTTAAAATTGTTGATGATATTTTGCGCCAAGGTGTGCAAGGTATTTCCGAGCTCATCACCATTCCAGGTCTTATCAACGTCGACTTCGCTGATGTGCGCACTATTATGCGCGACACCGGTTCAGCTCTGATGGGTATTGGTACTGGCACCGGCGAAAATCGAGCGATTGAAGCTGCTAAAATGGCTATTTCCAGTCCGCTTTTGGAATTATCTATTGACGGTGCGCACGGTATTCTCTTCACCATCACTGGTGGCCCTGATCTCACTATGAACGAAGTGAGCGAAGCAGCCAAAATTATTACTTCCTCGGCCTCGTCTGATGCCAAAATTATTTTTGGTGCCATCATCGATGAATCTATGACTGGTAGTATGCGCATCAGTGTTGTTGCTACCGGCTTTGATGATCGTCGCCCAAGTATTCTCAAAGATGACGAATCAACTGGTCAGTCACTTTTCACTGCTGGTAAATATATGCCAAGCACTTTCCTCCGCAAAGCTCAAAAAGAAGAAGAGGAGGAAGAAAAGCGTTTTAAAAACTTCACTCAAAAAAATCAGCCTGTCACTCCACCTCGCCCTGAGCCATCGGTCGCTAATTCGGTGAATATGAATCAGGTGCCAAGCGCTACCCCAGCCAAAACCAGCGCTGATGATGAAATCGAAATTCCAGCCTTTATCCGCCGTAAAATGGGTATGTAACCCGCTCTATGCGTTGCCCGGTCTGCAATCATCCTGATGTCAGCGTTGTCGATACCAGGTCTGCCGAAGACGACTTGGCGGTGCGTCGTCGTCGTGAATGTGAAAAATGTTTGTATCGTTTTTCCACATTTGAAGAAATTGAACTCTTGGATATTATCGTCGTCAAACAAAACGGTGAACGCCAGAGTTATATGCGTGAAAAAGTAGAGAACGGTATCCGTCGCTCACTCACCAAACGCCCCTACACCCAAGAAAAATTTCGTCGCCTCATTCACAATCTAGAGCGCGACATTCAAAAAAAACGTCGCCGTGAAATTGCCAGCAAAGAAATCGGCGAACTAGTAATGAAACATTTAAGCACCTTTGATAAAGTCGCCTACATTCGTTTTTCGAGCGTCTATCGCGACTTTAAAGATGTAAAAACCTTTGAGCGAGAGCTTAAAAAGATTAACAAGAAAGTCTAAGGAGTGACTATGTACAAACATGACAAAAAACCAAAAGCGGTTGATGAAAAAGTTGTAGTAGACGGCGAGGTAGAATCGTCGACAGCTGTCGTGTCAAAAAAAGTCACTTCCGAAGAGGCGCATGATACTATTCAGGAATTACTAGAAAAGAATTTGAAGTGGTCGCAAATTATTTACGAACAAAATAGAAAAATTTCTCACACGCTCATGTGGTCGGCAGTGGCGAGCTGGCTCCGTTTTTTAATTATCGCCGTTCCGTTTGCTTTGGCTATCATCTATCTTCCGTCATTCCTCAGAACTTTTGAACAAAAATATGGTGCCTGGCTTAAAGTTTTTCAAAGTCCGGCCTCTGCAGTTGTTTCACCGCCAGCTATCCAAGATCTCGTTAATCTGTTGCCACTCACCGATTCACAGCGTGAGCAGGTAAAAGCCATGATGAAATAGTCTAAATCGTTGAAGGAGAATGTATGTTTAAACACACTAAAATTGGGGCAACCATCGGACCGTCATGTGACAGTGCTGCGACGCTTCAAAAAATGGTACAGTCAGGGATGAATTTTGCCCGGCTCAATTTTGCGCACGGCACCTATCCGTCGCACACCAAACTTATCAAAACAATTCGTGCAGTGGAGAAGAAAACTGGTGAACCAATCGCGATCTTACAAGATCTTCAAGGTCCTCGTATTCGTGTTGGCACATTGCCCGAAGCGGGGATAGTGACCAAAGTTGGTCAAAAAGTTACCTTCGACACGTCGCTCAAAGACTATGCTGGCAAAGCCATTCCAGTTGACCATAAAGAATTACATAAATTTATCAAAAAAGATCACCGTATTTTAATTGATGACGGTCGAGTTGAGGCGGTGACACTCAAAGTTGCGGGCACTGTAGTGACAGCCAAGATTGTTCAAGCTGATATCATCAAATCACACAAAGGTATTAATTTGCCTGATAGTCACGTGGCTATCCCAGCCCTAAGCGACAAAGATAAATCTGATTTACATTTTGGCGTGCTCGCTGGTGTTGATATGGTTGGTTTGTCATTTGTGAGTTCGCCAAAGGATATCCATGACGTCAGAAAATTAATTGCTGAGATTGCTAAAAAAGAAAAAAACCCTCTTCAGCCAATTGCCATTATCGCTAAAATTGAACGAGTCGAAGCGGTGGCAGCCATTGCTGAAATTATCGAAGCGGCTGACGGGGTGATGGTGGCGCGGGGAGACCTCGGGCTCGAGCTCCCGACAGGCGAAGTGCCAGTGATTCAAAAAAGAATTATCGAAGAAGCCAATCGCCAGGCTAAGCCGGTGATTGTTGCGACTCAGCTTCTCAATTCAATGCAAACCAGTCGTCGCCCGACTCGCGCCGAAGCGAGCGATGTGGCGAACGCGGTGATCGATCACGCCGACGCACTACTTCTCACCAATGAAACAGCCAGCGGTGACTATCCAGTTTTGGCGGTCAAAACCATGTCTGATATTATCCGTTCCACCGAATCGTCAGTCTATGACGACTTGCCATTTATTCCTACGTACAAAAAAAATCTCCCGATTGATACGGTGCTCGCGAACGCGGTGCGTCTCATGACTGACGAAACAGACATTCACGGTGTCGTTTCAGCCTCCAACGACGGTGTGATTGCCCGCCTGCTCAGTCATGTGCGTTCAGATGTTCCCGTATTTGTTGCCACCACCACCGCCATCTTATGGCGCCAATTGAATATTTTGTGGGGAGTGGTGCCGGTCAAAGTAGCTTCGTATGAAGCAACTGCTGACAAAAGTCTCCGAAAAATTATGACGACACTTGTTAAGAATAAACAACTTAAGAAAAAACAAAATATCCTAGCTGTTATCGGCGATCCGATAGGCGAGACCGAAGCGGTAGATATGATAGAAATAAAAAATGTCTAATAAAAAATCCCGGCCACGTGGTCGGGATTTTTTTGTTAAGCGAGAGTTGGGTAGAGCGGGAAGCGTTTCATCAGTTCTTTGACTTCGGAACGAATACTGGCGAGTTTGGCATCATCGGCGTGATGTGTCAGTGCTGTATCAATCCAATTGGCCACCAGTTCCATCTCAGCTTCTTTGAGCCCGCGAGTGGTGATAGCTGGCGTACCCAGGCGAATACCCGAAGGATCCATTGGTGAGCGAGGGTCGTCCGGAATCATATTTTTGTTGACGGTGATGCCAGCTTTATCAAGAGCGATTTGGCCAATTTTGCCAGTCAGCCCTTTACTAGTTACATCAATCAACAGTAAATGGTTGTCGGTGCCACCATGGCAGAGGGTGTAGCCTTTTTCGCGGAAAACACGCTCCAAAACTTTAGCATTCTTTTTAATTTGGCTAGCGTACTCTTTGAAATCTGGCTCGAGCGCTTCTTTGAAAGCCACAGCCTTGGCAGCAATATTATTTTCGTGTGGGCCACCCTGCAAGCCAGGGAACACGGCTTTATCAATCGCTGGTGCGTGAATTGCTTTACACATAATCATACCGCCACGAGGGCCACGGAGTGTTTTGTGGGTGGTGGTGGTAACTACATCAAATAATGGCACTGGGTTGTTCATCTGCCCGCCAGCAATCAGCCCAGCAATGTGCGCAATGTCGGCCATAGTGAGCGCGCCCACTTCGTCAGCAATTTTTTTAATTTCAGCGTAGTCAATTTCGCGTGAATAGGCCGAGTAACCGACCAAAATCATTTTTGGTTTGTGTTCCAGCGCCATCGCACGCAAATTATCCAAATCAATTTTCCCTTCAGCGTTTGTTTTATAGCGGATAAAATTAAAAATCTTGGCCATCGCGGTGACTGGGTGACCGTGGGTCA
>CAYUBH010000031.1:3794-10516 GCA_964442985.1 uncultured Gammaproteobacteria bacterium | reverse complement strand
CGGAGACCCCCCCTATGACAGAAAGATTGATTGAAATTGAAGGAAAGACTTTTGGTATTGTCTTGCGTACCTACGCGAGCAAGCCCGAGGATGTCTTGAAGCGCGTGAAGGCGGTGCGCGATTTTGTCGCTCGAGCTTGTGATATTTGCTATGACGGCGATCCGGTCTTTTCTCGAATTGATGTGATGGTTTGGGAAAACAAGCGATACCCTGATGCCGACTGTGGTCAGACTGGTATGGCATTGGTTGACGCTAAAATCCAGGATGAGTTTTCTCCAATCGTGGAAGTCCACAGTATTCGGGAGGGCGATATCTTCTGTGGTATTTTGAATGAAGGTGTAGCTCTCCAGCTCGGGCTCAGCGGTGTCGACTACACGCTTATTGCTTCGACTGAGGCGGTGAGCTATCTGAACGATGAGACGGTCGCCGAGATGATTTCGGCGGTTTCAGACGAGCGAGTCAGGGTGGTCGGCGTGGCGCTTAACGAGCTGGCCGAGTCTGTTTTGGCTGGTCGTGTCTCTAACACGATGGCTCTCTGGCACACCTTTTCCTTGATGAGTGTTGGCGGATTTGACCTCCGAGCGGCCAAGCCGGTGAACGAGCAGTCGGCGCATTACCTCAAGGGAGCTGATTCGCGGGGCGCGCCCGTGTTCTATCAGCTCGCTGGGGTGGAGGAGATTCTTCCGCTTGCTCGATTGGTGGATGTCTATGGTCAGTGTATTGCTCCGATTCTCCCTCGGGGGAGCGGGGTGAAACACTACCAGGTGCCCGATCCGGTCACTCAGCCTGAACTCTACGCTCGGCACATTGCCAAGTTGGCCACCAAGTACGAGCGCCAGGTGGCACTCGCCGCTTCGGCCGGCTATGACCTGTCGCATCTTAAAGCCGGCGTGTTGCCTGGGTATGGCAAGAAGTAGTGTAAGTCAAAACAAAGAAGATCAAAGGATCCCCCGTTCACGAGTGACATCGTGACGGGGGTTCTTCTTTTTTACAGAGTTTTTTTATGGTATACTACAGACATGCTTAACATTTATAACGCTAACAATCCAAATACTCCTGAAGAAACGAAAAGCGCTAGCCAAAAACCAGCGACGACCCCGACTGTTAAGAGCGATTTTAAAAAATATCAAGATCCGACAGGGGAGTATAGTAGTAAGAATTTGTCCACCGGCATGTGGCTCATGAGCCACCTGGTGACGATGTATAAACTCATTGTCGGTTTTTTGATTGTGGTGAATGTTATTGTCTGGGGATATGGCTTGGTCAAGTGGGGGATTTTTTTAGTTGGTTGGCAGGCCGACACTCGTTTGGAAAATCAATTAGCTCGTTTTCCTGATTATCGACCGCTTCAAAAACGATTTGCACCGATTCCGCTCCAGATTATGTCATCAACTCTTTTGCCTGGCGGGGTAAATAAATACGATGCTATTGCTGAAGTAGCTAATACGAATGAAGATTTTATTGCCAAAATAGACTATCATTTTTTGATTGATGGGGTGGCGACTGAAAAGCGCTCCACAGTGCTGTTGGCTGGCGAGGCGCGTCCAGTGGCTGAGCTTGGCTTGGCTGATATTGGTGGTGGGGCGACAGTTGAGTTTGTTATCAATGCTGTTAAGTTTGTGCGTATTTCGGCGCACCAAGTTCGCAATCCAATTGAATGGCAGGCTAATCGCCTCAATTTTGAGGTGACAAGCTCTACCTTTACTCCAGGGCAAAATATGCTTGATGCGGTAAAAGCTAATGCTATTACCTTTAATTTGACGAACGCTTCGTCGTATGGCTATATACAGCCACACTTCTATGTCGGTCTTTATTCAGACGACTCGCTGGTGGGGTTGATGCCACTTACTATGCCAGAGCTTGGATCAGGAGAAACACAAGCTGTGGATATTCGTAATTTTGTGCCTAATTTGAGTGTGCGAGATATTAAATTATTCCCACTCATCAATCTCTACGACCGCTCGGTCTACAGCGTGCCTACCCCCTAAGGTATGTTCCGTTTGGCTAAATTTTCTTCCCGCAGTTTTGATTGGGTATTGTTCCTGTCAGTTTTTTTGTTAGTGGCGATGGGGTTGTCGGCAATCTATAGTGTTGATTTGTCTCGTGGAGATAATTTACTGTTGTTTAAAAAACAAATGGTAGCACTAGGTATTGGAACAGTAGCGCTTCTCACCGCTAGTATGTTTCAATATACATTTTTCCGGTCGTACGCTAAATTATTTTACGCGTTTTCTTTGACACTACTTGTTAGTGTTATTTTTTTGGGGACCAGTATTCGTGGGACCAGAGGCTGGTTTGTGGTAGGTGGTTTTAGTTTTCAGCCGGTGGAAATGGCTAAGGTGGGGATTATCCTGATGCTTGGGTATATTGTCTATCATTTTGGTCGGCGCTATGAGCGGCCGCTTTTTTTCTTTGGTACCGGGTTTGTCACGCTTATTTTGATGGGGGCGATTATGCTTCAACCTGATCTTGGTTCGGCGGTCATTGTTGGACTTATTTGGTTTGGTATTATGCTTTTGGTTGGGGCACGAGCCCGCTATATTATCGGTCTTGTTCTTGTGGGTGTTGTCTTCTCAATTATGAGTTGGTTTTTTTTACTCCAGCCTTACCAGAAAGGGCGTATTCAGACGTTTTTAAATCCGGAGCACGACCCGCTTGGGCGAGGGTATAACAGTATTCAGGCGATCATTGCAGTTGGTTCGGGGAATGTTTTTGGTCGTGGGCTTGGTTTTGGGTCACAATCACAACTTCGTTTTTTACCAGAAGCGCAGACTGACTTTATTTTTACCGTGATTGGTGAAGAGCTCGGTTTGGCGGGCGTGGTAGCTTTTTTGACACTTTTTGGGACGATGTTGTATCGGTTGGTGCTTATTATTCAACGTTCTAATGATGATTTTGTGGCGGTAGTGGTTGGCGGAATTGCTATTTTATTTTTTGCTCAATTGTTTATTAATGTCGGGGCAAATTTGGGGTTACTTCCGATCACTGGCGTCACCCTGCCGTTTGTGAGTTATGGTGGATCGTCGTTGATTATTAATTTGTTTCTGATAGGGATTGCCGAGAGTATGGTAGGAAAAAAATATATGTAACAACAAAAAACCCAGGTTAGATAACCTGGGTTTTTTGACTAGCTCAGTAATGCTCCAATGTGAGGATTGTTGAGATAGGGCAGCCGGTCCACCTGAGCCAAATTTTGCCCAGGTGGACCGACTTTTGCGGAAAAGGTGTTGAATCCCGAAGGAGGGATGAGAGGAAGTTCGCTCTCATGGCCTAATCTTGGGTCGCGACCTGCCGCGGGTATGTGTTGAGGCATTGAACGGGGAGTTGAACCCCGCAACCAGTTGCACCGAAAATCTGGTACCTATTGCTTCAAAACAGCTTTTTTACCCCAGGCGACACCCTGTAGGAGGGTCGTGCCAGGAGCCAGCGACCGAGGCTTGAAAACTGTTCTGTTGCTGTAGGTGCAACAAGTACCGTCTCGCACCTCGTTTCCAAGGTGCGAGCAATACCTCAACAACGCGTGAATACTTGTAAGGAACACTTCAGTATAGCTACTCTAGCCTAATTTGTCAAGATTGTCAAGGGGGTAAACTAATTTTCTTCGCTAATCATAGCTATTTCTACCTTGGCTAGGCATTGCCTTTTTGCTCTATCTATGGTATTTTTTGGTAATCTCTATGCCATTTAACCTCACTTCCAAGTATCAGCCAGCGGGCGACCAGCCCAAAGCGATTAAAGCCCTCACCAAAGGGTTGGTTTCTGGTATGCCACGCCAAACACTGCTTGGGGTGACTGGGTCTGGTAAAACCTTTACAATTGCTAACGTTATCCAAGAGGTTAATCTGCCGACCTTAGTTATTGCTCATAATAAAACGTTGGCTGCTCAATTGTGTAATGAGTTTCGTGAATTTTTTCCTAATAATGCCGTGGAATATTTCGTGAGTTACTACGATTACTATCAGCCAGAAGCGTATATGCCAACGAGCGATACGTATATTGAAAAAGAAGCGCAAATTAACGAAGAGATTGATCGTTTGCGTCACGCATGTACTCAGGCTCTGCTCACCCGACAAGATGTTATTATTGTGGCGTCGGTGTCGGCTATTTATGGCTTGGGGTCGCCCAAAGAATATGAAAAAATAGTTCTTCATTTGCGTGTGGGGCAAGAACTTGATCGTCGAGCAATGCTCGAGCAACTTATTGCTATGCAATTTGAACGCACCAACGGCGATTTGAAACGTGGTAGTTTCCGTTTACGCGGGCAAGTGTTTGAAATTATGCCGGTCAATGAAGAAGCAATTTATCGTTTTGAAATTACCAATCGAATTGACCGGATTGAGCGAGTGGATAGTGTCACTCGAGCGGTGGCGAAGAGTCTCGAAGATGCGTGGTTTTTCCCGGCCAAACATTATGTGGTGGGGGAGAGCGCTCGAGAGATGGCTTTTTCGCGTATTCGCGCTGAGCTTGATGAGCGCTTAGCTTATTTTGAACGCCAAGGCAAAGTGCTGGAATATGAACGATTGAAGCGTCGGGTGGCCTATGACGTCGAAATGATTAAAAATATTGGCTACTGTAATGGCATTGAAAACTATTCTCGTCATTTTGAAGGCCGAGCTGAAGGCGAGCCGCCGTTTTCACTGCTTGATTATTTTGGTCATGGTGTTGGTGGAAAGTTTTTGACAGTGATTGATGAGTCGCATGTGACGGTGCCTCAAATTCGAGGGATGTTTAATGGCGACCGAGCCCGCAAAGACACGCTCGTGGAGCACGGTTTTCGTTTGCCGAGCGCGCGCGATAATCGCCCGCTGACCTATGATGAGTTTAACGCTCGAGTGGGGCAGATGATTTATGTCTCAGCGACACCAACCGAGTTTGAAATAAAAGATAGCGAACAAGTGGTGGAGCAAGTGGTGCGTCCAACTGGTTTGATTGATCCAGAAATTGTGGTGCGCCCGATTGTGGGTGATAAGAAAAAAAATACCTTGTCGCAGGTAGAAGATTTATTGGTACGTATTCATGAGCGGATTGCTCTGGGGGAGCGGGTGCTGGTGACCACGCTTACCAAAAAGACAGCCGAAGATTTAACCGACTATTTGAAAGAGAAAAAAATTAATGTGGCCTATATTCATAGTGATATCGACACGCTTGATCGTATTGAAATTATTATGAATTTGCGATTGGGTAAAAATGATGTGTTGGTCGGGGTGAACTTGCTTCGTGAAGGTTTGGATATGCCTGAGGTGTCTTTGGTGGCGGTGCTTGATGCTGACAAGGAAGGTTTTTTGCGTAGTGAAACCAGTTTGATTCAAACAATTGGTCGCGCGGCGCGTAATATCAACGGTCAGGTAGTGTTGTATGCGGATACGATTACCGGCTCGATGAAACGAGCTATGGAAGAGACATCTCGTCGTCGAGCTATTCAGCTGGCGTATAATGAAAAACACGGTATTACTCCGCTGACTATTACCAAAACGATTCGGAATATTTTGGAAGAGTTTGGTATTACCAACGATAAAACTAAAAAATCGGCTCATAGCAAAAAATCGCGAGCGAGTAGTGTGGCTGAGCTTGATTTGCTTGGTGATGACCGCCCGCTTGAAGTGATTATTAAAGACAAAGAAGAGCAAATGCGAACAGCGGCCAAAGGGCTGGAGTTTGAACTGGCGGCAATTTTGCGCGATGAGATTCGCGAGCTTAAAGTGCGTGCCACAACGACTGCTACCAAAGAAAAAAAATCGAAGAAAGTTAAAAAAACAACTTAATTACTTATGTTTAAAAAAATACTACTTACCCTTGGAGGGGTGTTGGGTGTAGTTGTTCTTCTGACGAATAGTCTTATTTTGTCGTATCGGGCCAGTGTGTTTCCAGCGAATGCTATTAGACCGCGTCCGCTTGGTATGGTTTTTGGTGGTGGTATGAAAGCTCCGGGGGTACTCAATGAAATGGTAGAGGATAGGGTGGCGACCGGAGCGGAGCTGTATAAAGCAGGCAAGATCGCCAAAGTTGTGGTGACGGGCGACGATGGGGCTAACCGGGTAGATGAAGTAACAGCGATGCGACAGGAGTTAATCGCTCTCGGTGTACCAGCTCGTGATGTAGTAACTGATCCGCACGGTTATCGAACGTATGAAAGTTGTGGTCGGGCTCGGGTGGTGTATGGGGTGACCAGCACGGTGGCTATTTCGAATGATTTTCACCTCGCTCGGATTATATATTTATGTAGCAAGTTCGGGGTTGATGCTGTTGGTGTGTCGGCCGATAAGCGTTCGTATGGTTTTGATCTTGTAAAAATGCAAGGCCGAGAAGTATTGGCGCGAGTCAAAGCTTTCGTTCAAGCTGAGTTTACCAAACCACCACTCATGAGTTTGGAAAAATAGTAGTAGACTAAAAAATCTCGACCTAATGGCCGAGATTTTTTTGTAGTTAGATTTATTTTACTGTGAGACCAACTTCGTTGGAATAGGTGGTGCAAGAACCTTTTTCGAAAACACAAATACGGAAGTAGCGACTGCCAAGTGGAGCACCTTGCCAGGTGTAGGTATTTGTTCCTTTTGGTAGATCTTGCCAGAAAGCACGACCTGGGAAAGAAATATCCGGCTTAACACTGTGTAGGGCGCGAAGAGTGGCACCAGCTGGGGCTGTCCAGCTGAGTTCAACAGCACTGCCACCAACAGCTACTGCTTCGAGAGTGATACCACTTGTTTCGGTGGCATCTGCCGGGG
>CAYUBH010000031.1:0-3694 GCA_964442985.1 uncultured Gammaproteobacteria bacterium | reverse complement strand
CCAACAGCTACTGCTTCGAGAGTGATACCACTTGTTTCGGTGGCATCTGCCGGGGTAGAAGTTGCCGATACGTCGGTTTTTTCTGTAGTAGTTTGTTCAACGGTTTGTTGTACACAGCCACCGCCGACGAGGAGAAGGGTTCCAGTCAGGAGGGCCAGCACACGAGTGGTTCGTAGCATAATATGAAGATTAAAATTAGCTATACGTAGTATAGACCGATCGGTTCTTTTTTGGCAACCCCACCATGTTGACAAAACGGGTTTTTGTCCGTAAGCTACCCCTAGTTCTTTCATGACCCTGTACTAGAAGCCCCCGAGCGGCTTTTTTGTCGTTTTATCTAAAATTATGCAAGAAAAAATTGTTATCAAAGGTGCGCGCGAGCACAACCTCAAGAATATTTCTTTGGAGTTGCCGCGCAATAAAATGATTGTATTTACTGGCTTGTCAGGTTCTGGCAAGTCGAGTTTGGCGTTTGATACTATTTTTGCCGAAGGTCAGCGTCGATATATCGAGAGTTTATCGGCCTACGCTCGTCAGTTTTTGGGGAGCATGCAAAAGCCGGATGTTGATGAAATTGAAGGTTTGTCGCCAGCTATTTCGATTGATCAAAAAGCCCACAGCGCTAATCCGCGCTCAACAGTGGCAACCATTACGGAGATTTATGATTATCTTCGTGTTTTGTTTGCTCGGGTTGGCGTGCCACATTGCCCGATTGATGGCACCAAAATTGAAAAGATGACCACTGATCAGATGATTGAAACGGTGGAGCGAGCTCTCAAAAAAGATGGTAAGAAAAAAAATAGCGAGTTTATTGTATTGTCGCCGGTGGTGCGCGGACGCAAAGGGGAGTACTACCAAATGCTCTATGATATTTATAATTCTGGTTATTTAGAAGTTCGAGTTGATGGTGAGATGAAGAGTCTGCGCGAACGAATTGTGTTATCTAAAAATAATAAACATACGATTGAAGTGGTAGTGGATAAATTATCTGGCGACCCAGATTTTCTTCGGAGCAAAGAGGGGGCTCAGCGTTTGGCGGAGGCAGTGGAAAATGCTGTTGAACTGTCGAATGGTCTGTGTACAGTGACGTATCCAAGCGGTGATGAACATACCTATAGTACGGAATATTCTTGTCCAAAAGATGGCTTTAGTTTTCCAGAAATTGAACCGCGGTTGTTTAGTTTCAACAGTCCGTATGGTTACTGTGCTTCGTGTACTGGTCTTGGGACACGAGAATTGTTTAGTGAAGAAGAATGCCCGGTGTGTAAAGGAAAACGCCTGAACGACACGGCGCTGGCTGTTAAAATTGGTGGTAAAAATATTTGGGAAGTCACTACGCTCATGATTAGTGAAGCGCGGGAATTTTTTGCCGAGATCGACATGGAATTATCTGAATCGGATAGAGAAATTGCCGGGGTGGTGCTTAAAGAAATTAGTAGCCGTCTGCAATTCATGTTTGATGTTGGTTTGCATTATTTAAGCTTACATCGTAAAGCTGGTACCTTGTCGGGTGGCGAGGCGCAGCGTATTCGCCTGGCTTCGCAGGTGGGCACCCGACTGGTCGGGGCGCTCTATGTGCTCGACGAGCCGACGATTGGCCTGCACCAGCGAGATAACGATCATTTGGTGAAGACCCTTCGTAATTTATGTGATGTCGGTAACACCATTATTGTGGTGGAGCATGATGAGGACACTATTCTTACGAGTGATTGGCTGGTAGATATTGGCCCGGGAGCTGGCAAACATGGTGGCGAAGTAGTTTTTTCAGGTCCACTCAAAACGATTGTTTCTGGTAAGGCTTCTAAAATCACAAAAGATGCCGAGACTGACTGTGTAGTTTTAGGTGATCCAAAAACGAGCTTGACCGGCAAATATTTGCGTGGTGAAACACGAGTGGAAGTGCCAACAAATCGTCGAGCGGTGGATAGAGCGACACCAAAGATTAAAATTAAAAAAGCAGCTGAACATAACCTCAAAAATATTGATGTAGAAATTCCACTACGTCGTTTTGTGTGTCTCACTGGTGTGTCGGGGAGTGGTAAATCCACCTTAATGCACGATATTTTACAGCGCTCGCTCACTAATAAGTTTTTCCGTACCAGTCATAAAGTTGGTAAACATTTAGAAATTACTGGGACGGAGTATATCGATTCCATGATTACGATTGATCAGTCGCCAATTGGGCGCACTTCACGTAGTAATCCAGCGACCTATACTAAAGCCTTTGATCATATTCGTGAATTGTTTGCGGAAACGGCCGAAGCAAAAATCCGCGGCTATAAATCCGGCAAATTTAGTTTCAACGTGCCAGGCGGTCGTTGTGAAAATTGTGAAGGTAAAGGTGTGCTCGAAATTGAAATGCATTTTTTGCCGAGCGTGGAAATTATGTGCGATGTTTGTAAAGGGAAGCGTTTCACTAATGAAATTTTACAAGTACATTATAAAGAAAAAAATATTAACGACGTCCTCAACATGACAATTGAAGATGCGGAAGTGTTTTTCAAAGATATTCCGATGATTGAAGATAAACTGCGCCTGCTTAATCAGGTTGGTTTGAGCTATCTCACGCTCGGACAATCGGCTACAACCTTGTCGGGTGGCGAAGCGCAACGCATTAAACTTAGTCGTGAATTATCTAAGCGTGGCACATCAAAGACGCTATACTTACTCGACGAGCCGACGACCGGTTTGCATTACGACGATGTTCGAAAATTGCTTGAAGTACTTCAGCGGTTGGTGGGGCAGGGGAATAGTGTCATGGTAATTGAGCATAATTTGGATATTATTAAATCAGCTGATTGGATTATTGATTTGGGGCCAGAGGGTGGCGATCGTGGTGGGCAACTTATGGCCACCGGCACCCCAGAAGAAGTGGCTAAAAAAGCGGGTAGTTTCACCGGGCAGTATCTCAAACGAGTTTTAGACAAATAATCAGTATGTTGACTGAAAAATTGTCACAATTACCAGATGTCCCGGGTATTTATCTCTTCTACTCAAGGTCAGGTGAGCTTATTTATGTTGGCAAAGCTACCTCGCTCAAAAGCCGGGTGGGGAGCTATTTTCGAGGCAAGCGCACTCCGCGACCAATTGAAGAAATGATTCACGAAGTAGTGAATCTTGATTGGATTACCACTGACTCGGTCTTGGAGGCGGTTATTTTGGAATCGATTTACATTAAAAAACATCAGCCAAAATATAATGTTATTGGTAAAGATAATAAGAGTTGGAATTATATTGTGGTGACGTCCGACGAGTATCCGCGAGTGACGACTATGCGGGAGCGTGATTTAGATGTTATTCGCCTCAACGATCCGGTTCGATTTAAAAAAATGGGCACATTGTTTGGCCCGTATCCGGGGCTTAACACCAAAGAAGCGATGAAAATTTTGCGCCGCTTATTTCATTTCTCTACCTGTGAGCCGGGGAGCGCTCGGCCGTGTTTGTATTATGAAATGGGGCAGTGTTTGGGAGTGTGTATCGGTGCGATTACTCCAGCCGACTATCGTCGCCAAGTAACAACGCCACTTATGTGGTTTTTGGCTGGTAAGAAAAAACAAGTTATTCGCTCGTTTGAAAAAAGAATGATTACAGCTTCAAAAGCTGAACGATTTGAAGAGGCAGCTATGGTGCGCAATCAATTGAAAGGGTTGCAACGTATTCATGACGTCACGCTGATTAATAAAGAATTTTTTGA
>CAYUBH010000030.1:8432-10758 GCA_964442985.1 uncultured Gammaproteobacteria bacterium | reverse complement strand
CGTAAAATTATTTGGCTCATGGTGCCGGCCGGCAAACCAGTTGACGATATGCTGTTTGGGCCCGACGGTTTAGTCCATCATTTAAAGCGTGGTGACATTATTATTGATGGCGGAAATTCGTTTTACAAAGATACGATTCTTCGTGCCAAACGCTTGGCTAAAAAGGGCATTCATCTCTTTGATGTCGGCACCTCGGGTGGTCCGCGTGGCGCGCTCCACGGGGCCTGTCTCATGATCGGTGGTAACGCCAAAGTATTCGAAGAGCTCCGCCCACTCTTCCGCGATTTGAGTAATGGCACAGCTTACCAATTCTTCTCAGGCACTGGTGCTGGGCATTTTGTGAAAATGGTTCACAATGGCATTGAATATGGCATGATGCAGGCTATTGCTGAAGGATTTGCCTTGCTCAAAAAAGCCCATTTCAAACTGGATCTCACCGAAGTTGCCTCTATCTACAACAATGGTAGTGTTATTGAATCACGCCTCACCAAATGGCTGGAAAAAGCTTTCTTAGAACACGGAAATGATCTAAAAGCTATTACCGGCAGTGTTGCCCAAACTGGCGAAGGTGCTTGGACAGCGGCTACTGCCAAAGCATTGAAGATTGCTGCCCCAATTATTGAGGGATCGGTCAAATTCCGCAAGCAATCTGAGAAAAAACCGAGCTATACCGGCAAAGTTCTATCGGCTCTTCGTGGGCAATTTGGTGGTCACGCTACTCGCTAATCAGCTTCAAAAACCCGCTCGTACTGGGCGGGTTTTTTGTTGGCCACTTATCAACATGTACAGGCTCTATGACGAAGCAAAAAAAGGTGTTATGATGACGACCGACAGCTTACCCAAGGAGATATTTTTCTTATGGAATTAATTCTCATTCTCGGACCAATGAAAAGTGGCAAATCATTTGATCTGATCAATTTTTTTGCCCCACTTCGTTACTCCTCTACTAGTTTTGCCCTCTTCCAATCGTCTCGCAATGTTCGAGATGAACATATTCAATCTCGAAACGGTGTTAATCTCTCCGCTCAAAAGGTTGATTCGCTCAAAGAAGCACTTGGTAAAGGGTATTCAATAATCGGTATTGATGAAATCCACATGTTTCCTGATTCTGATGTGGCGATTATCGAGCAACTCATGCGTGAAGGCACCAAAGTAGTTATTTCTGGTCTCGACACTGATTATCGTGGCAAATTATTTAGTATTATTGGTCAACTTTTGGAGCTTGGTCCCAAAGAAGTCCGCTACAAACGCGCTGCCTGCGAAGGATGTAAAAAATTTGATGCTATCTACACCCAAGTGTACCGCGAAAATGTTCCACTCACGAGCGGTATGCCACCAGTTATTCCCGAAGACGGTACTTTTACCTATCAGCCAATGTGTCGCGACTGTTTTGTCTCGCCCAACCGCCAGCCTAGCCTTAAACTAGACTAACTAATCTTTATCTATGGAGGTGTCACCCCTTCTTGCTGGCTATCTTATCGTTATAAACCTCCTGACGTTGATTTTTTTTGGGGTTGATAAAGTTTCGGTCGTTTCGTATGCTTGGCGAATACGCGAGCGTACCCTGCTACTCTTAGCACTACTCGGCGGTAGCCCTGGCGCCCTTCTGGGCATCAAACTATTTCGCCACAAAACCAGAAAAGATTCTTTTTTAGCCTTACTAGCTCTCGTCCTACTCGCGCAGGTGGCCACACTCCTCTACTTCTTCTCCTAAAACAAAAAAGACCCGCGAAACGGGTCTTTTTTAAACTATTATTCTTTACTAGCGCGAGCGGAGTATTCACCGGTTTCAGTATTCACCAAGACTTCTTCACCATCTTTGATAAAGATTGGAGCTTGGATCAAGAGACCGTTATCGAGTTTGATTTCTTTGGTCACGTTGCCGGCAGCACTGTCACCTTTTACAGCTGGAGGTGCTTCCACCACGGTATATTGAATTTTCTTTGGAAGCTGGAGACTTACTGGCTGTTCTTCGAACAAACCGATAATAACTTCCAAACCTTCTTTCAAATATTTTGCATCTTCACCAACGAGGTCGCCATTCATTTCCACCTGCTCATACGAGGTCATGTTCATGAAAGCAAAGTTGTCACCGGTTTTGTAGAGATACTGCATGGTGCGGAATTCGACACTCACAATATCAATTGTTTCACCTGACTTGTAGGTGATTTCAATAACTTTGCCAGTACCCAAATCTTTCATGCGGGTGCGGGTAAAGGCGGCGCCTTTACCTGGGTTGACGTGTTGAAAATCTACCACTACGTACAAATTGCCGTTGTGGCGGATAACTGCTCCTTTTCGAATATCACTGGTTGTAACTGCCATA
>CAYUBH010000030.1:0-8332 GCA_964442985.1 uncultured Gammaproteobacteria bacterium | reverse complement strand
TTGATCACTAATAGATTGAAAAATAACTTCATTTATATCCTTTGCACCGGTAAACAATACTACCATACGGTCAATCCCCAAGGCAATACCCCCAGCTTCGGGCATCCCTGAGCGCAAAGCAGCTATAAAAGACGGGTCTACCGGCCAGGTGTCTCGCCCTAGTTTGGCCCGGAGAGCCCGGTCGGCCTCGAGTCGGCTCGCTTGTTCCGCCGAATCAGTCAATTCACCAAAGGCGTTGGCAATTTCCAAGCCAGCGATATAGAGTTCGAAGCGTTCAGCATAGCGCGAATCGTGGGCGCAGGCTTTGGAGAGTGACGACATCCGTTTTGGATAGTCATAGACAAAGAGCGGACGAGAAAAACCGAGTTTTGGTTCAATGAGATTAAGAAAAACTTTAAAAAACATGTCTTCATACTCATCACTATCGCCAACTGTTAACTGCTTATCTTTAGCGAGCTGTTGTAGCGACTCTTTTTCAAGATATTCATCGAGATTTACGCCGACATATTCAGCCCATAATTCTTTCATTGTCTTTCGGTCCCAGACGCAATCAATCGGGACAGTAGTGGTTTTGTAAACCACATTCTCTCGCCCCAAGCGATGGCCAACTGCTTTAAATAATTCTTCAGTATCGTCCATGATAGCCGTAAGTGTTCCTGGGGCACGATACCATTCAATCATGGTGAACTCAGTGTTGTGATTACCACCAAAACTTTCATAATCTCTGAAACATTTGGTGATGGAAAATATTTTTTCAAACCCCGAGGCGAGCAATTTTTTCAAACTAAACTCTGGCGACGTAATAAGGTGTAGTGTTTCGGCTCGGCCGTGTGGATCATGAATAGTAAGTGGAACAGGGCTTAAATATGGCTCTTGTCCAGGATATTTTACCGCGAGCGGTGTGTCGGTCTCTAAAAAATCTTTTGACCAAAAAAAATCCCGAACCGCTCGGATAATCGTGGAGCGATCTTCGTAGATTTTTTTTAATCGTGGATTGTCTTTGAGATCCTGCCAGGTAGACATAGGCCTTTAAATAATAAGAGAGTGCGTTTAGACACTCTCTTATCACTTATGAAGTAGTTGGATTAGCGAGCGACGTAAGGCATCAAACAAGCTTGACGAGCTTTTTTGATTTCGCCAGCCACTTGACGCTGGTGCTTGGCACACAAGCCAGAGCGACGGCGCGGAGCGATCTTCATATAGGAAGATACGAAACGGCGGAGAACAGCAATGTCTTTATAGTCAACAACCATTTTTGGGTTGGTGCAGTATAAACAAGCTTTCTGGCCATTTTTATTCAAGGCTGGAGCTGGTTTTGTAGTTGGAATCATATGTTAAAAAGGGATATCTTCCACTTTAATCTCTTCTTCTACCACTTCTTGTGGGCTAGCGCTTGGGGCGCTTGGAGGGAACGAGGCGTTACTAGCCGAGACGAAAGTGCCACCTTCTGACGGACGACCATCAAGCATGATGAAGTTGTCAGAGATGATTTCGGTGCGGGTTCGTTTGACGCCGTCTTGTCCGGCCCATTCACGAGTCTGGAGACGTCCTTCGACGTAGACACGTGAGCCTTTTTTCAGATACTGACTAGCGGTTTCTGCCAATTTGGACCAGACCACGATGTTGTGATATTCAACCTGCTTTTGTTTTTGACCTTGTGGGTCAGTCCACATGCGGTTGGTAGCCACCGAGAAGGAGGCAACAGAACGGCCACTTGGAAGACTGCGGAGTTCCGGGTCTCGAGTGAGGCGTCCAATAATCGTTGCGCGATTGAGGTCCATAGGCGTAAGAGTTAAAGATGGATGAAGTGTTAAACACCAGGAATTACATCACCACTCATCAGATCGTCCAGTTTTTTGGTGATTTGCTCGATATCGAGTTGCTTTTCAGCTTTCTCAACAGCAGCGACTTCTTCGACTTTTTCTTCAGCGACCACAGCTTTGCGTGGTGCCGGCTCAAATGATGGAGCCACTTCTTTATCAGCAACTACTGCCATAGCACTGGCTTGTGCGTTGGTGTAGGCTAATTTTTGCGAAGCGGTGATATCAGTGTTGTAGTAACTGATAACAGCTCGGAGAACATCACGCATCAAACTGAATTTCTGCTCCAATGTTTTGACATCTTTTGCTTCAGCTTTGAAGGTGATAGCAAAGTAATAACCGTAGCGGATTTGCTTGATTGGGTAGGCCAAGCGATTTTTACCCATATTTTCAACAGTCACATCAGAACCGTGTTCTTTGACGACTGCGAGGATCTCTTGTGAGCGAGCTTCGACTTCTTTTTCGTCGAGCGTGCCCGGCAAGATCAACAATAATTCGTATTTCTGCATAAATGCTTACTAAATCCACACCTTTCGCCACTCGCGCGTAAGTGCTTAAGGGCAAAATGGATAGCTATACTAAACCGTTAGATACTTCGGAGTATAGACTAAGGTATGAACGATAAATAAAAGATAAAGTGAACGCGTTGTTCGGGCAGGAGCTAGCTGCCAGAAGACTTTTTGCCAAGAGGCTAAAGTGGGCTTATTGTAGCACAAAAGACGAGATTGTCAAGGTTTGAGCCGGGTGTGGGGATAAGCCTGCGCAGGAACCTCAGATTTTAGTGAAAAAATCCCCAAAGTATGCTATACTAACACCATGTACCGTCTTGTCCGGTATATTTCCGCATACTTCTATGCCAACTACGGCAAATCTTAAGAAACTTCTTAAGACAACTTTTAAAATACCTGCCGCCGAGCTACGTAAAGCTGAGGCTAAAGCGGCCAAACTCAACAAAACATTGGAGGAGGTTCTGATTACCGATAATCTTATTGACGAAAAAGAGCTCTACACCAAAATCGGTGCTGATGTTGGGGTCAGCTTTATACCTCTCAAAGGCCGAGAGATTAAAAAGGAAGTGCTCGCTCTTATTCCTGGTCCAGTTGCCGGCACCCACCAAGTAGTTATTTTTGAAAAATCGGCGAGTGAGATCAAGATCGCCATGACTGATCCGTCGGATATCCAGACGATTGAGTTTTTGCGTCGTAAAACCGGACTTGAGCCAAAGGTGTACGTCACCGCGCCATCTGATCTTCGTGAAGCGCTACGTCGCTACCATGCCGAGCTCGAAAGCGAACAGCTCAAAGTTATCCAAGATAGCGAGGGTGGTGAAGGTGGTAGCGATCTCAAAAAAGCCGCTGAGGCGGTCAATGTTATCAACGTCGTCAACAGTATTTTAGAAAATGCGGTGTTTGAAGGCGCGTCAGATATTCATATTGAGCCAACTGAAAAAGATATTAGTGTTCGCTATCGTATTGATGGCATTTTGAAGCAAATCATGACCCTGCCAAAGAGTATTCAAAGCGGTGTAATTGCTCGCTTGAAGATTCTCTGCAACGCCAAGCTCGACGAACATATGATCCCACAAGATGGTCGCTTCAAAATCCAAGCAGCCGATGAGCGAGTCGCCTTCCGTGTCTCTATTTTGCCAGTCTATGATGGTGAAAAGGTAGTTATGCGTATTTTGCACGAAGGCACCAACGCTCTCACTCTTGATCAGCTCGGATTTCTTGATGATGCTCGCGAAAAAGTAGAACGAGCTATCACCAAGCCACACGGAATGATTCTCGTCACGGGCCCAACTGGTAGCGGTAAAACCACCACTCTCTATTCGGTCTTGGGTATTTTAAACCAACCAGGCGTGAACATTTCGACAGTCGAAGACCCAATCGAATACCGCATGCCCGGCGTCAATCAGTCACAAATTAATCCAAAAGTTGGCTTTACTTTTGCTTCTGGTCTTCGCGCACTACTTCGCCAAGATCCAAACGTTATCATGGTCGGTGAAATCCGCGACCAAGAAACAGCTGAAATTGCTATCAATGCTGCGATGACTGGCCACTTGGTGCTGTCCACTCTCCACACCAACGACGCCGCGACTTCCCTACCCCGCCTACTTGATATGGGTGTGCCACCATTTTTAGTCGCTTACACTGCCAATATTATTGTGGCGCAACGTTTGGTGCGTAAAATTTGTACGTTTTGTAAAAAAGAATACAAACTAGAAAAAACAGCCGCCGACGATTTAGCTCGTTTATTCGCCACCGAAAAATTAGTCACACTTTTCAAAAATAATATTCCTAAAGATAAAGGACGAAACACTGACGCTACCACTTTTTTCCAAGGTGAAGGTTGCCGACGCTGTGGCGACACCGGCTACAAGGGCCGTCAGGGTATTTATGAGGTGCTTGAAATCACCCCAGACATTGTGACCATGGTCAACAAACGTGCCTCAGCCGATGAAATTGCTGCAGCTGCTCGTAAAAACGGCATGTTGACCATGCTCGAAGATGCGCTTTTGAAAGCTAAAATGGGTATTACAACGATTAGCGAAATCTTACGCGTGACTAAAGAATAAGTATGCGGGTTGCTACCAAAAAACAACTACCGGCGACAAAACCAGCTCCGCCACCAGACAAATTCACCGCCTGGATCAATGATCATCTGGTTCGTATTCCGTTTGTCCAAAAAATGTTGTTCGTGCACAACCTGTCTATCATGGTGAAGGCTGGCCTATCGATTATTGACGGCCTACGCATTCTAGCTGAACAGGTGGACAACAAGCGTCTTCAAAGTATTTTAGGGGAAATTAAACTTCAGGTTGAAAAAGGTCGCCAGCTTAGCGAAGTTTTGGCCGACTACCCAGCGGTTTTTCCTCCGATTTATGTGAGTATGATTGCTGCTGGCGAATCAGCTGGTCGCATGCAAGAGTCCCTGGAACAGGTCTATAATCAGATGAAAAAGAGCCATGAGCTGACCAGTCGTATTCGTGGCGCGCTCATTTACCCAGCAGTTGTTATGTCAGCTATGACGGGTATCGGTATTGAAATGGTGGTTTTTGTATTGCCAAAAATTTTAGTCATGTTTAATGATTTTAACGCTGAGTTGCCATTGCCAACTCGCATTTTGATGGCGCTCGTCAATTTTTCTGAAAAATACGCGGTTTTTGTAGCACTTGGTGTCATCGCTTTGGTTAGTTTTTGTATCTGGCTCTTGCGCAAACCACCTGTTAAATACCAAGTTCATGCTTTTCTCCTCAAATTACCGGTGTTTGGTATTATTATGAAAAAAATTAATATCGCCCGCTTTACCCTCACCCTTTCATCACTTCTCCAAAGTGCTTTGCCGATTATTGAGGCGGTTAAAATCACCTCGCAAGTGCTCGGTAATGTCCGCTACCGTGAAAGTGCGCTGATTATGGCTGAAGAGCTCAAAAAGGGCGCTCCACTATCTGAAACACTGGCTAAATACCCAATGTACTATCCACCAATGGTGGTTCAAATGATTATGGTGGGCGAACAATCTGGTCAGGTCGATCATATGTTAGCTGAATTATCTGAATACTACGGCGAAGAAGTTGACGCCACCATGCGTAATTTTTCTACCATCGTTGAGCCGGTCATGATTCTTATCATGGGTGTGGCTGTAGCTGGCATGGCAGTTGCTGTTATCATGCCAATGTATTCGCTCGCTCAAAGTTTCTAAGAAGATATGTTTTTAAGTAATCCATTTCCAGGAGCCTTTGGTCTGTATATCGACGACTTATCGCTGACTTTGCTCCAACTCAACCATCACTCCCCTTTGTTTGGCAAAGAGTATTTTTCGGTGGCTAATTTGCGTAGCACCGTTCTTCCACCAGGCTGTATTGTGAATGGAGAAATTGAACAACCCGAAGTAGTTCGTCGAAAGATTTTACATCTTCTCGGGCATGACGGAGCTTACAAAAAAATCAAAAGTCCTTGGGTGGTGGCTAATATTCCTGAGCCAAAAACGTTTATCACCCTCATTACTATTCCGGGATCAGACAAAGAAATTACTGCTGATGATATTCATTATCATGCCTCTAAACACCTACCTTTCGGCGAAGATGAGGCCTATTTTGACTGGCAAATGATTGCCACCTCAGAAAAAGAAACACAATTTCTTCTTACTAGCGTTACCAAAATTGCTTCTGATTCGTATACCTATCTTTTAGAGGCAGCCGGGCTCAATCCGCTCGCACTTGATATGGAGGCTGCCGCTCTCGCTCGCGTTCTTATTACTGAAAACAAAGATTACACTGGGCAAGCTCGCGCCTTGCTTCATTTAGGCTACGACCGCTCTAGCTTGGTAATGTACGATCACGACACCATTCAATTTAGCGCCTCTCTGCCATTCTCATTGTCTCTCCTCACTACGGCCGTATCCCAAGGTCTCAAAATTACCCACGATGAAGCACTATCTTTTATTAAAGAACAAGGCTGTGTTCATTCTAAAAAACATCCTAAATATATCACTATTATTGACGGTGTTATGAAGCGCTTGGTGGCTGACATTGAAAATGCTATTACGTTTTACCAAGACCATTTTTCCAATACCAACCCTGTTTCACATGGCACGATGGCTGGACCAGCTGCCGGACTCGCTAACTTAGATCTGATTTTGTCCCAAAAACTAAAAATTTCTACCCACCCTGGCCATATTTGGAAAAATGTTACCTACAAAAATACCCCAGTGAAAGATAGTGATTTATCACTAGCTCTGCCGCTCGGCCTTGCTCTTCGAGCTGCTCATAATCCTTTGCATGACGACGGCGTATGAAGATTCTCCATCTCAATTTATTATCTCCAGATAAACGAAGAAAGTTTTTAAACTTAGTCCGTTTTATTTTCGTCAAAGAGCTTCTAGAAATAACTATTTTAGTTTTTTCTTTTATCACAGTCGTTCATTTGCTTGGCCTGTTGGTCATCAGCCAAACATTGGCTGACCTCTCTACTAGTACTCTACTTATCAACCGAGAACAGACAGCAGTTGATCAGGAAGTTCGTCGCATCAACAGTCTCACAAAATCAGTAACGCTATCTGGGGCTGATTTCGTTATTATTTCCACTCGCCTCGAAGAATTATTTGCGGTTATTCCACCAACTATCACTCTTCAACTGCTCGACGTCGACCGAAAAAATAACACCATCCTCATCACCGGTAGCGCGGAATCTCGCCCGGCACTACTTGACTTTCAGCAAACGCTCACCACTATCCCTTGGATCAAGAGCGTCTCCACTCCAAAGTCACAGTTATTCCAAAAAGAAAATGTCGGCTTTGAAATCAAAGGATCAATTGCCTTACCGTCACCATTAAAGAAATCCTAATTGTATGGCATTACCACATCTGACAACTGGGCAAAAGATACAGGCTTTAGTGGCCGGTTTTGGTGTTATTTTACTGATTATTGTGGGCTTTATCTTGGTACCAACCATTAGAGCAATTTATGAAGCTGACAAAGAAACGTATAATCTTCGCTTCTATCTAGAACAACGCTATGCCCGAAGTGCTAACGCTAAAGTTTCGGTGAAAAAAATTGCTGAGATCAAAGATCAGCTCGAAACATTTGATGACCATCTTTATTCGTTAGGCAACGAGCTTGCTTTAATTACCCTACTTGAAGAAACGGCTTCAAAAAATAAACTCGGTTATAAAGTTTTATCTTCCAATCTTGATGCTATCACTGATAAAAAGATTACGTTTTCTATTTCTGTCTCGGGGAGTTATACAAATGTGCTAAGATACATCACCGCTCTTGAGGGTGTTCCTTATTTTATCTCAATTAACCGCCTGACAATGAGCAGCGCCTCAGACCGAAATCGCCCAACTGAGCAACTTATCAACGCGACCATTGAAATGAGTCTCTATGCTGTCAATTAAACTCCCAAAATTACAAAAAACTACCGCCTATCTTGGCTGGAGAATCGTCAGTATTTTGACACTGGCTTTTTTGTTGGCGAGCGCTGTTGGTAGTGTCTACTTTATCTATCTCAAAATCTACCGAACACTCGAAGATGCTGACACGATTGCTGTTCTTAACTTTGCTACCGTTATCACCGTTATCAACCAAAATTCGTTTGATCAGGCCAGAACCTTGATACTTCTCAAGAATAATGCTAGTGTTCCCTCCTCAACGCTCCGGAACGTCTTTGTTCCGGTGCCCCGACCAGCTCCTGTAGCTTCCACTACACCGCGTTCCTAGTCGTATTTATGTCCTCCTATTGGTTTATCACCGGACACGAGCCAATGCTGTCTTTGGCTGAGTTGTTTGGCCTATTTCCCACCGCCACGTTTACACCACTCGCGAACGCTGTTTTTAGCTCAGCGCAAGCCTGTGAGCCCAAAAAGCTCATTACCGAACTTGGTGGCACGGTAAAAATTGCCCAAGAAATCGCACATGGTCTCACTCGCGAAGAGTTGGTGAATACTATTTTTGAGCGCCTATTGGTGCAGGATAGTAAAATTATTTTCGGTTTGAGCAGTTACCCTTCTGA
>CAYUBH010000029.1:3035-10767 GCA_964442985.1 uncultured Gammaproteobacteria bacterium | reverse complement strand
GTTCGTCGCCTCAAAAAATATATTGGCAACGATGAACATTTTATGGTGACCTATGGCGACGGTGTCGCCGATATTGATATCAATGACTTAATTGAGTTCCATAAAAAACAAAACACCTTGGTCACTATCACCGGCGTGCGCCCATCGCACCGCTTTGGCTTGCTGGATGTTGATCACACTGAAAATAAAATTAAAGGATTTTATCAGAAATTGGTGACTGACGATAAAGACAAAATTTCGAGCGACTACATCAACGGTGGTTTTATGGTCATGAAGCGCGAGGTTCTCGACATGATTGAGCCTGGTTCTATGATTGAAAGCATCTTTGAGCCACTAGCAGCCAAGCGTGAATTGTCGGTCTATAAACACAAAGGTACTTGGAAGTGTATGGATACCTTTAAAGAAGTTGAAGAAATGAATGAGCATTGGAGAAAAAATCCGTTTTGGAAAATTTGGAAAGACTAAAACTATATGAGCGTCCTCACTGGAAAAAATGTTTTAATCACTGGGGCGAGCGGGCTTGTCGGTTCGCATTTAGTGGAAGAGGTTTTAAAATTACAACCAGCCACTGTTGTTGCCTTGTCGCGTAGTCGCGATCCGAAGTCATATTTTGTACGCTCCGGATTAGAGAGTAAGGTGACGCTCGCTTACGGCGACCTCAAAGATAAGGAGCGTATTTTTGATATTGTCACCAAATACGAAATCTCTCACATCTTTCATATTGCCGCTCAGCCGATTGTGGCGACCGCCTATATTAATCCCTACGAAACACTCTCGAGCAATATTATGGGCACGATTCATGTGCTCGAAGCAGCTCGTTTGTCGCCAATGGTCAAAAGTGTGGTGGTTGCTTCAAGCGACAAAGCCTATGGCAAAGATTGTGTACGCGCTGAAGAAGGTCACGAGCTTCGTGGTGATCACCCCTATGATGTGTCCAAATCCTGTACCGATCTCATAACCCAAACGTACGCCAAAACCTATAATGTGCCAGTAGCGATTAGTCGCTGTGGCAACATTTTTGGTCCGGGGGATATGAACTTCAACCGCATTGTCCCCGGTGCTCTCAAAGCAGCTATTCAAGGTGAAACCCTGGCTATTCGTAGCAATGGTGAGTTTGTCCGCGATTACGTCTATGTCAAAGATGTAGTTGCCGGCTATATTCTCTTGGCCGAAAAAATGGACACCATTCGCGGTGAAGCCTTCAATTTTAGTACTGGTGGAAATTATTCAGTGATTAAGTTGGTTGAGGCGATTGGCACTGTTCTTGGTAAAAAAATTCCGTATACTATTGTTAATAACCAAAAGAACGAGATCGTCGAGCAGAGTTTGAATTATGCTAAAGCAGTAGACAAGCTCGGCTGGAAATCGGTCACATCGTTTGAGCAGGCGATGCAAGAAACGTACGATTGGTACAAAAAATATTTCAGTATCTAGGTATGTCCAAAGTACACGTCGCGATTATTGGCACAGGCAATATCGGGAGCGACCTACTTCGTAAAGTGGAACGTTCGCCCTTTTTGCGTTGCGGACTTTTCACCGGGCGCAATCAAGATTCCGAAGGCATTCGCCAAGCCAAGCGCATGGACGTGACAGTGTCCTACGAATCAATTGAAGCGATTGAAAAAAACCCAGATTGCTGTGAAATTGTTTTTGATACCACGAGCGCCGAGTCGCACAAACGTCATGCTGAAATCCTCAAAAGACTTGGTAAGTTCACCATCGACCTCACGCCGTCACGCATCGGTACGCTATGTGTGCCAAGCATTAACAGTGACGTAGTTTTAGCTTCGGACAATATTAATATGGTCACCTGTGGTGGGCAAAGTCTTATTCCAGTCGCCAAAGCGATTATGGAAACTCACCCTGACACCACGTATATTGAAGTCGTCGGAAGTATTGCCTCCAAATCAGCAGGCCCGGGGACGCGAGCTAACGTTGATGAATATATCACCACCACTTCGCGAGCCATCGAAGTTTTTTCTGGCGTACCTCGCGCCAAAGCGGTGCTGATTTTGAATCCAGCTGAACCGCCGATTTTGATGCACAACACGCTGTACGCCGATATTCCAAATCCCGATCTGACAGCCCTCAGAAAAAAAATCGCTGAAACAGAAAAAATGATTCAAGCCTATGTTCCAGGCTACCGCGTTGCCGCCGGTCCGATTATTGAAAAAGGCAAAGTGATGGTGATGATTGAAGTAGTAGGGCAAGGGGACTACCTACCCACCTACGCCGGCAATTTAGATATCATCACCTGCGCCGCTGTTCGCGCTGCCGAAGAATATGCTGTCAAAAAATTAGGAGCCCTGGCTGTCTAGTATGTCCTCACCACTTATTTTTGATTCCACTCTGCGCGACGGCTCGCACGCCATCGCTCACCAGCTCACTGCCAAACAAGTCGGTGACTATTGTCGTATTATTGATTCGGCTGGTTTTTATACTGTCATTGTGGGGCATGGTAATGGCCTTGGAGCATCATCTATTCAAGTTGGTTTGTCCAAAACATCTGACACCGAACTTTTGACCGCGGCCAAAAGTGAGCTCAAAAAGACGAAGCTCGGCGCCTTTATTTTACCTGGCTTTGGGACAATTAAACACGATCTTGCTCCAGCGCTCGCTCTTGGGGTAGAAGTGGTTTGCGTCGGGGCGCATTGCACCGAAGCTGACGTTACCAAGCAATATATTGAATATGTAGTTACTGAAGGTAAAGAAGCGTACGGTGTTTTGATGATGTATCACATGACCACCAAAGAGCGTTTATGCGACGAAGCTCAAAAAATGATTGGCTATGGCGCTCGCGGGATTATTCTCATGGACTCGGCCGGCTCGTCAACACCCGATATGGTCAAAACAACTATTGCTTATTTGGTAGAAAATCTATCAGTGCCAGTTGGTTTTCATGCTCACAATAATTTAGGTATGGCTGTCGGCAACACCGTGGTGGCGCTTGATGCTGGCGCTTCGATTGTTGATGGCACGATCAAAGGGTTTGGCGCCGGAGCGGGTAATTGTCAGCTCGAAGCCCTCATTGCCATCCTCAAAAAAATGAATCGTCCAGTCGCTGCCAACCTCTACTCAGCGCTTGATGCGAGTGACTATGTCGCCGAACATATTATGGCCAAGCCACAAGATGTGACGGCGGTGAGTGTCACGAGTGGGGTAGCTGGCGTTTTTTCTGGCTTTGCTTTGCCGGTGAAACGCGCTGCCGAAACGTTTGGTGTTGATCCGCGAGATATTTTTATGGAGCTTGGTCGTCGCCGTGTCGTTGGTGGTCAAGAAGATATGGTAGTGGAAGTAGCAATGGAATTGTCTAAACATAAAAAAGCCTGAGTCACTATGAATGTTGCTGATTTTATCTTTACTTTTTTCTACAACCGCGGGGTACGCGAAGTTTTTACGGTTACCGGCGGACATGCAATGTATCTGAACGACGCTGTCGCCAAGAATAAAAACCTTCGGTATACCTGCACCCACCACGAGCAGAGCGCTACCATGGCTGCCGAGGCCTACGGTCGCCTCCACAGCGTTCCAGCTGTTGCTATGGTCACTGCTGGCCCGGGGAGCGTCAACGCCTTAAACGGCGTTGTAGGGGCTTGGGTAGACTCAGCGCCACTCATTGTTATTTCTGGTCAATCCAACCTGCCAATCGTGGCTTACGCTGAAAAAACTGGTATTCGCCAATTTGGTGTGCAGGGGATTAGTATTCGCGACATGGTCACGCCAGTCACCAAATATTTTGTGACGATGGATAATCCGGCCAAGGTGGGGGAGTATCTAGAAAAAATGTGGGCTGAAGTGACAACTGGTCGCCCGGGTCCTGTTTGGATGGAAGTTCCGCTTGATATGCAACGCTCCGAAGTGCCAGCAGAAGTTGTTGAAAAATATAGTTTCCCAGTCGTTGAAGAAAAGCAGTTGACTGTCTCAGAGACGCTTCAAAAACAAATTACCGAAGTGTATGCGCGTATCGCCAAAGCCGAGCGTCCTTTGTTTATCTTTGGCCAAGGTGTTCGCCTGTCAAAAGCCGAAGCTTCATTTCGTGCCGTTATTGAGCGATTGCGCATTCCACTTTTGACTTCTCGTTTAGGCATTGATCTTATTGAATCTGATAATCCACTCTACATCGGTCGCCCCGGCACCTATGGCGAGCGCTCAGCTAATTTTGCTGTCCAAAATGCTGATTTAATTATCGCGGTCGGTTCACGTCTCACCGTGTCGCTCACTGGGCACAACGTCAAAGATTTTGGTCGCCATGCCGAAAAAATTATTGTTGATATTGATGAAAAAGAATTACAAAAACCAGATCTCAACTGCACACTACCTATTTTGTCAGATGCCAAAGTATTTCTCGATGGGCTAGCTGAATATGTTGCTGGTCAGCCGGTTGTCGAGCGCCCGGAGTGGCTCGCGGTGTGCCAAGGTTGGAAACAAAAATATCCAGTCGTGCTTCCGGAATACAAAGATGAAAAACCAGTCAATTCCTATTATTTCACCGGGCGCCTCACCGAGCTCACTCCAGAAAACGCCTATATCTTGGTAGACACCGGCTCGTGTTTTCATGTGGCAGCCCAAGCTTGGAAAGTAAAGCGCGGTCAGCGTTTTCTCACCACTGGTGGCATTTCCACTATGGGTTATTGGGCAGCCGCGGTCGGTGCTTGTATTGCCAACGACCGCAAGCCAACAGTGGTTATTACTGGCGATGGTAGTTTTCAAATGAACCTCCAAGAATTAGCTACGGTAAAAGTAAATAAATTGCCACTCAAGATTTTTATTTTCAACAATAATGGCTACCTGCTTATCCGCCATACGCAACGAAACTTTTTTGACCGTCGGATGATTGGCGAAGGTCCGGAATCCGGTGTGTGGTGCCCTGATGCTCTCGAGATTGCCAAAGCGTATGGCATACCAGCGGTGCGTATTACTTCGGTTGACGAAGTTGATGCCAAAATTAAAGAAGTCATGGACTACAACGACGGTCCAATTATTTGTGATGTCATGACCCCAGAGTGGCAACTTCTCATTCCTCGCGTTGCTTCCGAAAAAGGTGCCGACGGTAAGCTTATCTCCAAGCCGTACGAAGACATGTTCCCGTTCTTGCCAGCCGAAGAGCTTGAAAGAGCGATGGTCGTTAAACCAAAAAAAGATTAGTGCCTATGCGTATTCTTCTCACTGGCGGTAGTGGTTTTATTGGGCAACATCTAGTGCGCCAGCTGGCTTCATCGGGTCACACTGTCCTCGCTCCGAGCCGCAGTGAGCTCGAGCTTAGCGACACCGAAGCGGTGGTAGCGTATCTCAAAAATAATCCCGTTGACGTCGTTATCCATGCGGCCAATCGCGGTGGTACTCGCAAAGTCAAAGATCAAAGTGGGGTAGCGGTAGAGAATCTCCGGGTGTTTTTTAATCTTATTCAAGCTAAACCATATTACAGTCGCCTCATCACGCTCGGCTCGGGCGCTGAATACGACAAAAGCCGTCCGTTGGTGCAAGTGTCAGAAACTTCTTTTGGCGAGCGTATTCCAGCCGATGAATATGGGCTCTATAAATACACCACTGCCAAATATGCTGAGCAGGTTGATTTTATAACCCATCTTCGACTGTTTGCTGTCTTTGGTATTGGCGAAGATCCAGAAATTCGCTTTATTTCCAATGCTATTTGCAAAGCATTACTCGGTTTGCCGATTACTATCAAACAAAATGTTCGTTTTGATTATCTCTACATCAGTGATTGTGTAAAAATGATCGAAGCGTGTGTGGTCAAAAAACCAACAGAAACATTTTTAAATGTCGCGAGTGGTGCTCCGGTTGATTTAGTCACCATTGCCCAAAAAATTGTTGAACTAACCGGTGCGAATGTTCCGGTGATGGTCACTACAGAAGGCTTGGGCAACGAATACTCCGCCGACGTCTCCCGCTTGAAAAAAACCATAGAAAATGCTAGGGTAAGATCATTAGAAGAGGCGCTCAAGGAGCTCATCGCTCATTATCGTACTATTCTCCCCACCCTTGATAAACAGCGTTTTATTATCGATCCATAAGTATGGAAGAGTCGTCAAAAAAACTCATCAGCATCGTCTCCCCGTGTTACAACGAGGAGCTTAACGTTGAAGAATTATACAAGCAAGTTAAAGCTGTTATGGCCGAGTTACCAGGTTATCAGTACGAACATCTGTTTATCGATAACGCCTCCACTGATGGTACGGTGGCTATCCTCAAAAAAATTGCGAGCGCCGACCGAACAGTAAAAATTATCGTCAACATTAGAAACTTCGGGCACATTCGCTCGCCGTATTATGGTTTGCAACAAGCTCACGGTGATGCCGTTATCCTTATGGCGTCTGATCTCCAAGATCCGCCAACACTCATCAAAGAATTGGTTGCCAAGTGGGAAGCGGGGAGTAGTATTGTGGTCGCGGTCAAAAACGAAAGCGAAGAAAATAAACTAATGTTTTTGGTGCGCAAAGCCTATTACAACCTTATCAAACGTTTTTCCGATATCGAACAAATTAAAAACTTCACCGGCTTCGGTCTCTACGACCAAAAGTTTATTGAAGTACTGCGCTCGCTCAAAGAGCCGTACCCATATTTCCGCGGGCTCATCACTGAGCTTGGCTTCAACCGCTCCGAAATTACCTATGTTCAGCCGGCGCGCAAAAAAGGTAAAACCAAAAATAATTTTTACACCCTCTACGACTTGGCGATGCTTGGGTTTGTGAATCATTCCAAAATCCCGCTTCGCCTAGCGAGCTTTATCGGTTTTGGTATGTCAGTCATTAGCTTTATCGTCGGCGTCGTCTATTTAGTGTATAAACTTTTGTTCTGGGATAGATTTGAAGCTGGCCTCGCCCCACTCACCATTGGTATTTTCCTCTTCTCGTCAGTCCAACTTTTCTTCATCGGTATTGTCGGGGAATATATTGGAGCCATTCACACGCAAGTCAAAGCCCGGCCATTGGTTATTGAAAAAGAACGGATCAATTTCTAGGTTATATATAAAGATAGAAAGTCAGGGCAGAAGCCTTGACTTTTTTTGATTGTGAGCGTAGGATACGCTGTTCCCATTTGACGGGAGCAGGAGGTTATCGTGACCGACAAAATCAGGCTGGCGCTCGAAGCGCTGGAAGCTTTGCAATTCGACGACCAGGAGCGCAAGCTCTTGACCGCCGAGCTTTTGAACAAGATTCCGCAAGATGCCAGGTTTGGGCAGGAATTGGCCTACGCCATCCGGCGATTGACCTACTCTGTCTCGTTTGAAGCGGTGCTGGTACGTCAGCCGTTTGAGGCGGACGAGGAGGTTTACCTCCACCAGCGTGGTGAAGGGGAGTCCTATCCAGGCGAGTGGTATTGCATGGGTACGACGTTCAATGTGCACGAAAGTGTGCTCGATGTCCTGGGTCGCCTCGGCATGCGTCTTGGATCGCCGATCTTTACGCATAGGTATGTCGGCCAGTACTGGAGCGTCAAGGAGCCGAGTTCCATCGGCGGGTCGTATCTCGGCCTAGTGCATGTCATCCAGGTGTATGATGATGCGAAGTTGAAGGGTGGTCGGTGGTTTCCGGTCAAGGACCTTCCCGATAAAATGGTCGTTACGCACCGCGACGGCATCATCCCTATGGCTCTCAAGGCACTCAAGATACCACAGCCTGAATGAGCGAGAAACAATCTAAAGGAGGAGCAGTTACGCGCCCAGACCCTAAACTCTCGAAAGAGGGTGATGGGGTCGGGTGCGCTTCTTTTT
>CAYUBH010000029.1:0-2935 GCA_964442985.1 uncultured Gammaproteobacteria bacterium | reverse complement strand
CTTCGTAAAAATAAAAAAACCGGTGAAGTAGAGGTGTTTATGACACAGCGCGAGCCACACGAATCGTTTCCCGGGCAGTGGCATTGCCCAGGGGCAGTCTTTCGCCCTGGTGAGCGCCCTGAAACAGTTTTGAAGCGGTTGGCCAAGGCAGAGTTTAAAACCAGGATGACCACCGACGGAGTATGCCGAGCTAGCATCTTTTCTGATGAAAAACGAGGCACCTTTGTTTCGCAGGTGTATATCGTCAAAGCGCTCGGAACACCGACCAAACAAGGTCGTTTCTGGCCAGTAAAAAATCTTCCAGCCAACACCATTTTTGTCCATAAAAACAGTATTATTCCGTCAGCTGTTAAGGGGTTTATCTAGTTAAAATAGTGATTTAAAAAGTCGAGGTAGTAACCTTGACTTTTTTTGATATCTATGATAGTTTGTTTGGCTGGCATGGGGCCAGTGTACGGGCACGAAGTACGACCATGGGTGATACCGTGATGAGCGTAATCGAAATTCTGAAAAGAGTGTCACGCCTTCTAAACACTCCTGGGGAGGAGCGCTCCCCAGAAGACAAAGAAGCCGTCGCTGAAGTGCTCGGATGTATTGATCCGACCAAGCCGTTTGGTACGCCACTGTTCAACGCCATAAATAAACTGTCGGTGACGATAGCTTATGAAGCGGTGTTGATTCGGGATGGGGCTTCAAACACCCCAGAAGTGTACCTGATGCGTCGGTCGATGACCGAGAGCGCCTACCCAGGCGAGTGGCATTGTCCGGGTTCGAGCTTTCGTGTCGGTGAACAGCCAGAAGATGTTGAACATCGTTTGGCCAGCAAGGAGTTTGGTATTAGCTCTTTTGCCAACCCAGGAACCTACGTCAGCCATTTTTTCTACCAAGAACAGCGTGGCTGGTACTGCTCGATGGTTCATCTGGTTGAGGTCGCCGAAGATCTGCCGGGAAAGACTGGACAGTGGTTCCCGGTAAACAATCTTCCGGCTGTTACTGTCGAGCATCACGTTCGTGAAGTCATCCCGCGAGCCCTCGAAGGGCGATGGGCGGGCAAGGTGGGAGGGAAAAAGAACAGCTAGATTTTGGAGGGAAAGCGGCTTGCACTATCCGCGGTCAAAGTAGACCAGAAGGAGTGTTACACGCCTCGTTTATTGAGTATCCGATTTCGGAGAAAGATAAGCGAGGCGTTCTTCTTTTTAGTGGAGTTTTAAAGGTTGCCTTTTTTAGCCAAAAGTGCTAGGATACGGACATATTTTTAGCCCTCTTTTGAGCTGTATGAACGACAGTTTACGACAACTTTTGGTAGAAGAATATCAGAAAAAAAATCCCACTAAGTCTTTTGTACCAGGCGAATCAACCGTGCCGGTATCTGGTAAAGTTTTTAATGAAGAAGAAATTATTCAAGCCACCGACGCTGTGCTCGACGGCTGGTGGACCGACGGTCGGTTTAGCGCCCTTTTTGAGCATCGTCTCGCTAAATGGCTCGGTGTGTCCTACGCCGCCCTCGTCAATTCTGGATCGTCAGCTAATTTGGTGGCGCTCACCGCCCTCACCTCGGTCAAGCTTGGTGACAAGCGTTTAAAGCCGGGTGACGAAGTAATTACTGTCGCTGCTGGGTTTCCAAGTACGGTAAATCCGATTATTCAAAATCGCTTAGTTCCAGTTTTTGTTGATGTTGAGCTTGGTCACTACAATGCCAACATTGAACAAATCAAAAAAGCTATCTCCCCAAAAACTCGGGCGATTATGATTGCTCACACGCTCGGCAATCCATTTGACCTCGATAGTATTGTTGAATTGTGTAAAAAACACGATCTCTGGTTAGTCGAAGACAATTGTGACGCACTCGGCAGTCGTTACAACGGCAAACATACTGGTACCTTTGGTCATGTCGCTACCTGTAGTTTTTATCCTGCTCACCATATTACGATGGGGGAGGGTGGAGCCGTGTTCACGAGCGACCCGCATCTTTTCAAAATTATTAAATCAGTTCGCGATTGGGGTCGCGATTGCTGGTGTGCCACTGGCAAAGACAACACCTGTGGCCGTCGTTTCACTTGGGATTTGGGCGGATTGCCTCATGGTTACGATCATAAATACACCTATTCAGAAATGGGTTACAACCTCAAAGCTACCGATATCCAAGCCGCCATTGGTTTGGCTCAACTCGGCAAGCTCGATAGTTTTGTTGAGCAACGAAAAAATAATTTCAAAACTCTCTACGAAGGTTTGAAACAGTTTGAAAATGTTTTTGTTCTGCCACGTTGGCAAGACAAGGCTGAGCCAAGCTGGTTTGGGTTCTTGCTCACCGTAAAGCCTGAAGCTGGATTTACTCGCGACGAGCTCGTGCAATTTTTACAAAAGAAAAAAATTGGGACGCGCTATCTGTTTGCCGGCAACCTCATTCGTCAGCCGTACTTTACTGAGTATCACTACGAGTATCGTGTTGTCGGAGAGCTCACCAACACCGATATCGTCATGAACAACACTTTCTGGGTTGGTGTCTATCCAGGGCTTACTCCAGAAATGATCGCCTACATTATTGCCTCTATCAGTGAATTTATACAACAATAATTCGTATGAAGTTTGAAAAAATCCTCATACTCTACCTCGTTAGTTTCCTTGCCTTGGCCGGACTGTCTCTGCGTCTCGTGCCAGGTATTCTCGCCGGTAGTTGTTTTTTTCAAACAAGTTGGTTTTCGTGCGGTGAGTCACTTTCTTCGCCACAAAAAATAGCTGTCACCGCGCTTATTATCGCTGTGGTAGCTATTTTTGGTTTGGTGAGTTGGTCAATTTGGAACGCCTTAGCTCTCGGAACAACAGTCTCACTCAAAAAAATCCAAGCGTTGTTTGTTGTTCTCGCACTGTCGTCTTTGGTGATGATTCCTTTTGGCTCAAGCGACCTCAGCTATTATTTTGAAGCTGGACGCGCTCT
>CAYUBH010000028.1:4498-10932 GCA_964442985.1 uncultured Gammaproteobacteria bacterium | reverse complement strand
AATTCAACCGAGCACACACCGGACTCGGCACCATTCTCATTGAATCAGCCGAACAACTCGAGGATATCAAAAAGAAATTCCCTAAACGCGAAATCCGCGTCACCGAATTTGTTGACGGACCAGCGCTCACTAATAATAATGTTGTTTGGGATAATGATGTTTTGCTTGGCAATATTAATTTTCAAATTACCGGACTATCTCCTTTCACCGATAAACCATTTGCCACGATTGGCAACGACTGGGAGCTCGGAGCAAAAATGCTCAGTCAAAAACAACGCGAAGACTACCGCGCTATCGCCACCGCTGTTGGAAAAAAATTAGCTGGCGACGGTTGGCGCGGGCTATTTGGTATTGATGTTATCGTAGATAAACACACGGGCAAACTCTATTTGCTTGAAATTAATGCTCGCCAACCAGCCTCCACCACCTACGAATCCACCCTCCAACACGAAATTAGCCAAAAAAGCACCACGTCTGTTACCACTTTTGAAGCACATCTCGCCGCTCTCCTTGGCATCAAGCGATCTGGCGAAACTCTCACCACTATCACCACCGGAGCTCAAATTATCCAACGAGTTACATCTGCCCGAAAAACTATCCAAGAAGGCTTGTTTGAACGCCTCCGCGACCTACCTGTCACCCTCACCCCGTACCGCAACACCGAACCAGGTAGCGATCTCTTGCGTATCCAAACCAAACGCGGGATAATGAAGGAGGCGACAGTCTTTAATGCCCTAGGCACGACTATTGCCTACACTTTAGACACCAACCAGAAAAAAGGCTATCGCGCCGGTGTCATTATTATTCGCGATAAAAAAATCCTCCTGATGAAACGTCGTCACGGGGGTATTTATTATCATTCTATTCCTGGTGGCAAACCAGAACGTTTTGAAACCCTCTTTGCTGTCGCCAACCGCGAAGGTCGCGAAGAAACTAATTTACGTTTTGAAATCGACACCACCAAAGAACCGCTCACCCTCGAAAGCAACAAACGTAATTTGTATTACTTTACCAAAAAAGTCAGTGGCACTCCCCGCCTCGGTGGCCCAGAGCAGAAGAAAAACAGTCCGGAAAATTATTACGAACTACAATGGCTCACCGCCGACGAACTCACCAAAGCGACACTTCGCCAAGCTGAGCTCAAGCCGATATTAGTCCACTTGCTCAAAAAATAAGTTCCCATGCTCTCCCCTCAAGCTGAACAACGCATCAAAGACTACTTAGAACTCCCCTTCAAAGGCATTAAAGGAGTTCGTTGCCCCTATTACAACAACGCTCGCAGTCGCGAGCGCGGTCAGCTTCGTGTTCTTATTGGCAAAGGTTTGCCTCACGAAATCACCGAAGAAGCTCAAATCATTTCTATCCAGTATCATGCTGGCCTCTTCACCAAAGATGGTGAATGTTGCCTTCACAACGCTCACGAATCGGCCACCACTGATGCTATTCGAAAATTTTTAATCGACCACCAACTCGGTATTGAGTGTTCTGGTTTTGTCACCCACGTGCTCCGAGCGCATTTTTTGGAAACAAAAAAAGTAGATATCACCAAAAAACTACATATTATTTCCAAACGTCGGATTATTCGTTGGCTCATCACCCGCTTGCGCCCGGTGGAAAACATCAACGTCCGCACCTATACTGATCCAAAAAATAGTCGGGTGATTGTTGGCCACGGCGAAGCGTGCGACGCTCAAAAAATTGCTCCAGGAGATGTCGTCACCATGCTTGAAACCGGCCCCAACCACAAACGCAACCATATTTTGGTGATTACCGATATCCAAGGCAATACTATTCACTATGCTCACGCTCGCGCCTGGACCAGCGAAGGACAATATGGTCACGGCGTCGCTCGCGGTACGATTACTATCCAAAAACCAGACAAAAGTTTGTTGGAACAACTCTGGGAAGAAAAAAAATTAGCGAATGATAAAAACGAGACGTATTGGGAAGCGGCGCAAGCGCACACCCTTGAAATACGTCGTTTACATATATAAGTATGTATATTGAACTACTCCAAACATCACTCCTCTACCTCCTCGCCTCAGCCACGAGTGCTTTTTTGCTGGCTCCGCTCTTGGCGCATTTTTTAACCAAATTCAAAGTAGTCCGCGCTTCTGAATTTGATCACACCCTCCAAGGTGAGCGCCAACACAAAGCTGGCACACCAATTATGGGTGGTATCTTGGTGATCGGGGTAGTTACCATCATTACCATGCTCTTCAACTGGTCGCGCACCTACACCTACGTGCCAATCGGTGCGATGGGCCTAGCGGCACTCCTCGGCGCCACCGACGACTTGCTTAATATTTTTGGTGGTAAACGACGCCTGCGCAACATTCGCCACACCCTTATCCTCATTCGCGTCCACAAAAAATGGTATATGAAATTCTGGCACCTCACCACCCTCCCGTGGATCGCTTTCCAAGATTTTGCTGGTATTTTTGGCTCCAAACAAACACGCGGTGTCCAAGCGCACGAAAAACTCCTTCTACAATTTGTCGCTGGCGCCATTACTGCTTGGTGGGTCTATAGTCGTCTCGGCGAAAGCTGGCACACTCTCAACATTCCCTTTGACGGCACTATTTATTTGGGTTGGCTGATTATTCCCATTATTATTTTCTTCGTCATGTTCACCGCCAACGCGGTCAACGTGGCCGATGGCATGGACGGCTTAGCCGGCGGCTCCATGATTCTCACCTTTACCGGCCTCACACTGATTAGCTGGATCGAAGGACGTACTGCCTTTACCCCCTTCAACGCTACTGTGGTTGGCGCTCTCCTCGCCTATACCTATTTCAACGTCAAACCAGCTCGTTTTCAAATGGGCGATGTTGGCTCGCTTGGCCTTGGCACCCTGCTCGCTATCAACGCCATCGCACTCAACAAAATTGTTCTCCTTCCACTCTTTGGTTTTATTTTCTATATCGAAATTTTCTCAGTTATTATCCAAGTACTCTCCCGCCGCCTGCTTGGCAAACGCGTTTTCAAAATGTCACCACTGCACCACCATTTTGAAATCAAAGGCTGGAACGAAGAAAAAATTGTTATGCGTTTCTGGATTATCCAAGCACTCGCTGTTATTCTCGCTGTGTGGTTGTCGCTCAACTAATCTATGACCTACCTTACCTGGGACAAAAAAACTATCACCGACTTCTCGCCAGAGAGTCTTGCTTCGGCCTATAGCGCTGGCTATGTGGCGACACGTCTTGGCCCGGGCGTTATGGATCAAACCCGTAGCCTTCGTATTGATCTGTCCCGGTTTGAGCTAAGTAGTGAGAACCGTCGCATCCTCAAAAAAGTTGAAGGACTACATCTCGAGAAAAAAACTCTCCCCTACGCCGACTATCATTGGAGTCTCGGCAAACTTGGCAAAGATTTTTATGAAACAAAATTTGGCGAAGGCACTTTTAGTGCCAACAAAATAAAGGAATTACTCACCGACAAAAATGAGAGTTCGTTTACCACACTCTTCGTCTATCACTACAACGACATTGAAACTGTCGGCTACTGTATTGCTCTTGAAACACCCACCTTCACCCACTACTGCTATCCTTTTTATAAGTTAGATACCACCATCACCAGTCTCGGGCTCGGCATGATGCTCACTGCTATTGTTGATGCCAAAACCGCCGGCAAAAAATATATCTATCTTGGCTCAGCTCAACGCAGTAGCGACACCTACAAACTCCAATTTGCTGGATTGGAATGGTTTGATGGAAAACAATGGCAAACCGACCAAGACCAACTTAAAAAAATTCTTGAAAATGCCTAACTCGCCGTATGTCCTCACAAAAACACATTCACTTTATCGGCATCTGTGGCGTGGCGATGAGCGCGCTCGCTTTGGCTTTCAAACGACAAGGCTACATCGTCACCGGCAGTGACGTAGGTTTTTATCCACCTATTTCCACTCACCTCAAAGATAACCATGTTGATTACTACCCTGGCTGGCACCCCGAAAAAGTTCTCGCCAGTTTCAAAGAAGGTATCAAAAAAAACCCCAAAGACTACGTTGTAGTGGTCGGTAATGTCGCGAGCTCCCAAAACCCTGAGTGGATGTTTACTCTCGAAAACAAACTCCCCTACCGCTCCTACCCGGAAATTATTCGTGATTTTTTTATCAAAAAGAATTCTATCGTGGTCGCTGGCACCTACGGCAAATCCACTTCCACTACACTCCTTGCTTGGATTCTCAAAGAAGCTGATTACAACCCAAGCTATATGTTTGGCGGGCTCAGCCACAACACTCTCCCAGCTGCTGAACTAACCTCTAGCGATTGGAGTGTCGTCGAGGGCGACGAATATAAAGCTTCTCGCTGGGACAAAGGACCGAAGTTTAATTATTACAAACCAACACACCTCCTCCTGACTTCTATCGTGTGGGATCATGCTGACATCTATCCCAAAGAAAAAAGTTACTTAGCGGTTTTCAAAAAACTGGCTTTTAGTATTCCCAAAAAAGGTCTCCGCGTTATTTCCGAACAAACAGCTGACGTTCTTCTCACCAATCGCGGAATTTTTTCCTCATTCTCTAATCTCTTGGGTGGAACGTCGCCGATAGTAGTGTACGGCAAGGGCGAACAAGCCAACTATCGTTATACCAACATTGTTCAGACAAAAAACGGTCTCACCTTTGATATTATCCACGACGGAACGACCTATCATCTCACCTCGCCATGCCTTGGCGACTATATGGCCGACAATATTACCGGCTGTTTTGCTATGGCCAAAGAAATTGGCTTAGCCCCCGAAGCGATTATCAAAGCAGTCAGTAATTTCACTGGCATGAAACGTCGTTTGGAAAAACGCCACGACGGTGCGGTGGTTATTTTTGACGATATCGCTCACTCGGGCACCAAGGCCAAAAGCGTTCTCGAAACTCTGAAGGCTGTCTACCCTGATAGTAAGCGTATTGCTGTCTTTGAACCAAATACCGGCAATCGCCGCCCCGAATCAGTAACGTGGTACGAACATGCTTTTGACTCAGCCGACGAAGTTATTATTCCTCGTCTTACCAAAATAAAAAACGATCCACGCGAAGCGCCACCCTTTGAAGGCGACGCCTTGGCAGACATTATTAGAAAAACACAACCAAACGTCAGCTACATAGACAATGATGAAGCGCTGGTGGAGCGCCTCGCCTCGAGCCCTGCCAAAACCGTTATTGTTTTCTTGGGCAGTCACGGCTTCCGCGGAATGATTGAAGAGGTTATTAAAAAAGTAACCAAATAAAAAACGACTGCTTTCTCAAGCACTCGCTTTGAATGTCAGGTTTTATTTTCCTTCATCAACCACTTCGGCGTGCACAGTATCACCATCAATTGAACTAATTTTGAGGGTAATGCCACAAACATCACATTCAATCACATGGTCTGGCTCAATCGACGGAAAAAGGCTTACATTAACATCATTTTTACATTCTGGACACACTAATTTCATACATGGTAGGATTAGAACTTACTTCGGTACAAAGTAGTATACGCTAAAAAACGAGAAAGATCAAGAGTCTATGAAAACCCCCCAAACCCCCTCACCCAAGCTCGCTTCCGCCCTCGGCCTCGCAAACGAAGTCTGGATCAAGCGCGAAGACAAGCACCAATTCGGCTCCCACAAAGGGCGCTCTATTCCGTTTATGATAGTTCACTACCACAAAAACGGCGCGTCCGCTTTTGTAATTTCTTCTTCAGGCAACGCTGCCCTCGCTGCCGTCCTAGCTATTTCGGCCCACAACAAAAACAAACCAAACGATCCACTCACTTTGCAAGTCTTTATTGGCCCACACATCGCCCCAGCCAAAGAACAGAAAATACGCTTAGCTCAGGCTGGCGATACACGTATCACTATCACCAAACAAGACAATCCGAAACAGTCAGCTCTCCAATTTGCTAAAACGAACGGCGCCCAACTACTCCGTCAATCCAACGACGACACAGCACTCACTGGCTACGCTGAGCTCGCTCGCGAGTTAAGTAAAATTGAAAATCTGTCAGCCATTTTTATTCCGACTTCTTCGGGCACCACGGCCGAAGGTTTGGCTCGCGAATTTGCCGAGCTGGGAGCATGTCCAGAAATTCATATTGTCCAAACCACTACCTGCCACCCGCTCGCTGACACTGTTCCGGGAAATAAAAAAACCAACGATGAAGTTTCGTTGGCTGATGCTATTGTTGATACTATCGCCTACCGCCAAACCAGTCTCAAAAAAGTATTAGAAACCACTCACGGCGCTGGCTGGATAGCTGACAACACCGACATCACCACTGCCCAAGAATTACTCAAAAAAACTGCTGATATCGATGCGTCGCCCAATAGTGCGCTTGCCCTCGCTGGCCTCAAGCTCGCCAAAGAATCTGGTCGCACTTGGGCCGGCCCGGTCGCCATCCTCATTACCGGTCAATAAGTTTTTGATACACTTCTTCCACTGCCCTGACGTG
>CAYUBH010000028.1:0-4398 GCA_964442985.1 uncultured Gammaproteobacteria bacterium | reverse complement strand
AACATTACGCAACGACAGCTCGTGCGACAGCGCCTGGAGCTCGGCAAAAGCCGGGCCAGTGCCCACAATCGTATAGTGAATCTCGGGAGTTTCTTTGGCAGCGTGAAGCAGTGTTGCCACCCCTTTTTCTTCGGACAACCTGCCCACATATACCACACCAGACGTCGTACTCGAGCGATCTGTTTGGCGCATCTCAGTAAACAACGGCAGATGTTGTATTTTTTTAGGAGAAAATCCATGACGCGCGAGCATGGTTTGCATAAACTGACTTGGCGTCAAAAAAACATCAACTAATTTCTCATAATATCGTTTTAATTTGTGGTGAAAAATCATTTCGAAAACCACAATCAAACTAAACAGCCGACTATCTTTAAAACATTTATTTTTAACACACGACCAATACCACCCTCGCGCATCTTCGTCGTGTACTTGCCCGTGATGAAACATGGTGTAATTAGGCGATACCAGCTTGTAATCATGCACCGTCATCACGACCGGTATCCCCCGATTCTTAAACACTTTCAAAATAGACGGCGAAATATGGTGGTAAATATTGTGAATATGCGCCACGTCCACCGGATGTGCATCAAGCAGTGCTTCTAGCTTTCGCTTGGCTTCGTAGGAATAAAAAATCTGCCCAACTGCTCGCACCTTGCGCCACCACGACACACTGCCGAGAGCGGAAAAATCAAGAGCATCGACAAAATACTGACTATACTTACTTGGCAGGTTACGCTTGTCGGCGACAGCAAAAGGAATGACGGTGTGACCACGTTCTTGAAGCGCCTGCGACAAAGCGAGCGCATACTGTGAAGCGCCTCCTTTTGGCCAAAAATATTTTTCTACCTGCAGAATTCGCATACGTTAATTCACGAGCGCGCGATATTCCTCGCCGTAAGCCGACACCATACGCTCCATACTAAACTCTGCCTCAGCTTTGGCTTTGGCCGATTCGGCCAAACGACGATTTTCTCCTGGCGATTGAAAACAATGCGCTAATCTATCTCGAAGTGCCGAAACATTGCCTGGCGGAGTGAGCCAGCCAGTTTTACCGACAGCAATACTTTCAAGCAAGCCGTCGACCGATGACGCAATCACCAACCGTCCAGCAGCCATCGCTTCGCGCGCTGCCACTCCCAAACCTTCCCAGAGAGACGGCATGAGCACAATATCGGTGTCGGCCAAGACCCCTGGAATATCTGAAGTGAACGGTAAAAAATGAACGCGTTCAGCAATCCCAAGACTCGTCGCGAGCTGTATCAAAGATGGTTTAAGCGAACCTTCGCCCACCACCGCCAATTGCCACGAAGCATGCGGTAGTTGCGCCAACGCTCTGAAAGCAACCGCGTGACCTTTTTGTTCAGACAATCGACCGATGATAGCTAATCGCCACGGCTCGCGTCCTCGAAATGGTGGTAGCCCACTAAACCGTTTTACAAAAATACCGTTCGGAATAACGTCAATTGGCTTGGTAATCCGATAATGCGTTTGCATATACCGACGGACCGCTTCAGAACAAGCTACATAACGCGTGCTGGTATTTCGAAACCACCATTTAATAATTGTTCGAAGCACTCCGTATTCACGATTCACATTATGTTCGGTGGAAATAGTTGGGAGTCCCAATCGGCGCGCCGCGAGTGTTCCCCAAATATCCGCAGTAAATAAATGTGTATGGACAACATCAGCTTGTAGTTCGGTCAAAACCGAAACCAAATCGGCAGTAAACTGTCGGCCAGACTTGGTGTGTTTTGGCACATGACGCACCACCACCCCCGAGCGTTTAATCGCTTTGGACAACGGCTGATGATCATTCACCAGAATCACCGAAAAACGAAACTGCGACGGATCGCTTTCGTTGATAATATTCACCACGCAATGTTCGGCTCCGCCAACACCAAGTGATTGAATAATATGGACAATATGTAATGGTCGAGCAGACATACAAGAAAATTAATGTTCACGGCGTAATTGCATCGCCGCCACCGCCACCCCGAGAGGCAACCACATCGTACTCAAAAAATAGGATGTATTAAATAATTGAAACGTGACCGCTCCAACCGCCATCATAAGCATACATTGCGCGAGGAGATAATAATCACCGTCACCAACAACATCTTCTTTTCGTGAAAGAGAGCGGAACAACACTACTAAAAACATCACGAAAAAGAACAATCCAATTAGCCCAGTTTCAATCACTATTTTTTGAACAAAACCGTGAGCGTCAAGTGGTGCACCATATTCCATCACAAACACTGTCGTCTCCCCCATCAACTGAATAAACGTCCCTGGGCCATAACCAAGGAGCGGCTTATACTGCGCATACGTCACCGCAATATCTATCATAGTACGGCGCGACGCATTCGAGCTCGTGACAATCGATGACGCTAAAAATACACCCATATAGCCAAGCACCGCCAAAGACAGCACTACCGGCACCACTCGGGTGCGAAACATGTTGGTAACAAATGGCAGGACAGCTTCTCGGTGAAACCAGGCAAAAATAAGCGCTTCCAACAAAAGAGCGAGCCAAGCAGCGCGCGACAAAGTAAGCAACGCAATAAGTGTCATAAAAACAACACTTACTCGAAGCACCGGAAACCACACTGATTTATGTCGAAAACTGAGCATCATCAAAAAGAAAGCCACCGGAATAATCGCCACCAATGGCTCAGCCAATAAATTATGATTCATCCCAAACGGGGTGACGCCAAAAATCGGATACGGTACTGCCCGGGGCAGACCGCCCGACGACACCATAAAAAAAGATGACAGGCCATAGAAGCTAATTCCGAGCCCCACCAAAAGCCAAATGACAAACGTCGTAAACAACGTGCGCCATTCGCGAACGAGGAGAACTGGCATCACCATAAAAATCAGATAGCTAAAAATCATCGGCCGAGCGACATATTTAAAACTCGCCCCAATGCCATGATGATACACCAAATACGCCGAAACACCGGCTGTTAGAATAAACAAACCATACCATATGCCAGCTGGATAGAGTGCTGAGAGTGTACGGGCTTTTGTGCGGTATATTCCGAGGAGAACGCTCACCAAAAAAATACCAAATACCGCGAGCGATACGATATCGCCGAGCGGAGCAGTAATCCCACCACGAAACGGCAGATTAATAATCTCATCAAACCGGTCAAACGAAATACTTATTTGCCAACCTGTGACAAACGCCACCGCCGACATGAGATACCATGCGAGACGCAGACGGGCACTAAAAAAAATAATAGCGCTACCACCAATGATAAGTGCCAAAAAACCTGGAACAAAAAAATAAGCAAGAAGTGTGAGGAGGACAAAAAAACTAAACTGGAGATAGTCCTGTTTGGTCGGTTTTTCAATCGCGGCCCTGAGCAAATTAATCCCATCTTTCATATGGGGATAGTGTATCAATGTATTGACTTTATTTCAATATAAAACAAAAATCCACCGAAGAGAGATTACAGTGGATTTTTGGTTCGACAGAATTACTTCCGCCAATGGATTAACTATCGAAATAATTAACCCGGTAGGCGTGTCTGGAGGGACGTGGTTTGATCCACGACCCTCCAGACGACTGATGTCGCCTATCTCTTGTCGCCCCCTCCTTTAGGGGCAGGTGACGCCGAACGCGGAGGCCGGCATGAACAGGTTGTTGGCCGAGCCGTCGCGGCAGCTGTTGTAGGCGTACGAGACGCCCTGCGAACCGCTCACGGAGCGACCGGTCGAGGTGGTGAACGCGAGGTTGTTGCGCGGGTGGCGCGACTTGTCCTCGCAACCCCACCAGGTGCCGTCGGGGTTGCGCACCCAGAACCCGAGCCCCTTCTGCCCCTGCCAGCTGAACTGGCAGACGTTGAAGGTGCGGGTCGAGTTGTCCGGGAGGACGACGAGCGTCTCCGAGACGTTGTCCCAGACGAAGACCTTCGCGCCGTTCTGGCCGGAGACGGAGAACGCGAAGGCGACCTGCGTCGCCGTGACGGTGCCGCCCCCGCCGCCGTTGTCCGGGTTGGGGGTGACCCCGCCCTCGTACTCGCCGCCGCAGGCGGCGACGAAGAGGACGAGCGCGAGCGCCACGATCTTCTGGATCTGCTGCCTGAACATCATCGGAGTGTCCTTTCAAAGCTCTGCACCGGGATTGGCGCAGGTGTTCAAAGACTCGTGGTCTTGATACACATATCGGCAGATACAAGGTATCTAGCAATATGTGTACCAAGCCACTTACTAAGAGATAGGCTGGTAAAAAGAGCAGTGAACTACTTTCGCAGTTCAGTCGCTACAACCAAGGTTGGTTATAATGACTGTAGTGCGCTCGTTTTTACGAAACGAGCAAAACGTGCGATTGACGCCAGCCGCGCGCAACTGCGGTGGCGAGTCCGTGAACCTTACAGACTAGAAGGATTGCAG
>CAYUBH010000027.1:0-11231 GCA_964442985.1 uncultured Gammaproteobacteria bacterium | reverse complement strand
CCTTCGAGCACCCTCTACGGCGACTACCGCCGACTTCGTTTTGACCCAGGTGGCCTGGCTTTGATTGAGGCAAGCCCCGCTCAGTATATTCTCTTGGAAAAACGTTTCTCCGGTTATTACAAAACACCCAATCGTCTTGATCGACTGGTTTTTGGTTCTGATCTTGAGACTATTATTAGCGCGTCGAGCACTCAACTCGAAATTGACCTGACCACTTCCACCAACTGGAGTGTGTTATTTGAAGATAGTCATTCTATTGTTTACCGCCGATCGCGAGAGTAAAGCCGTGTATCACTTCTATCCCCGCATCTTTGAGCGCTTGGGCGCAAGCTTCGAGCGTAGCGCCGGTGGTGAAAACATCATCCACCAACAACACTTCTTTTGGCACTTCCCCACCCTGCCACACAAAAGCACCTTGTACATTTTCATACCGCTCTTCCCGAGAAAGGGTGGCTTGTTGTTTGGTGACACGAACTCGCACTAAACTTCTGGTGTCGAGCGGTAGGGAATATTTTTCGGCCAGACACCCAGCAATAACTGCTGATTGATTATAATCACGATCGCGTTCCCGCGCCCGAAACAATGGCACTGGAATAATAATGGGCATCACATACTTTTCTCGCTCAAGCATGACCACTTTTTTCCACACTTCCTGAATCGTTTTCTGATGATGATATTTAAACTGTTGGATCAACTGCCCAAGAACACTCTCGGAAGTATACGGATACAGGGCGTACATACTATCCAAACGGGTTAGCGACCGACACGTGTCACAGGTGCTGGCGCTTGGCGCGTGACATGATGCACAAAAACTCCTCTCTGTAAGGAGTTTTTCTTGTGTTCGGCACGGGTGACACCACCACTCGCCTTCGGCCCTACACTGGAGACAATGTGTAGGAAATAACGCTTCAATGAGCCACCCGACCACGCCGGATAGCATAGGTTAGCGCGTTTTAGTGGTAAAACTGTCAGCGAGCCAATTGTTGCCCGAGAGGACCATCACCACCGTAACATCGTGATAACTTTCTACTGTTTTCTTGCCGGTTTCTTCGGTTGTTTTTCGTATCTTCACGAGAACTTCTGCTTGCGTGCCTGTCCAAGAATTCAACGTAGTGTTCAAAGCCTCAGCCAAGACAGACATATACGTTTGGTTGAGTGGTGCTGGTTTGTTCAAAGGCTGACTCAGTCGTGTCCAGAGTGTTGGGGTGACCAAATCTCGCACCTCGCGAATATTTTGAAAATTACTTTGAGTAGAATAACTATTGTAGCGCTCCACAAATACTTTAGCGAGCTGGCGAACGCCGTTTTGAGTATTTTCAAGAGATGTTGCTGGCTTGATTTGGAGGCCAGTTGGCACCGTCGTCGACGGCACACTTGGTGTTGTCTGATACACTGGCACCGGAGTGGTGGAGGTTGCGCCCGGCTCAGTCGTTTCTCCTCCGCGCGAGCGGATAAAGCGCACCAAGACAACCGCCCCGACAAAAGCGAGGACCAAGAGTCCCATTCCAATAAAAATACGAGTGCGTAATGGCATAGACAGGTGGGTTATTTGGCAATTTGAGCTTCAAACTCTTTTTTAGCTTTTTCAATTTCCATCAACTGCTCTGGGTTGGTCGTCACAATCTGATCCTCAGTGTAGGAGGCAACCACTTTGATAGCCGCATGTTTAAACCCAGCAAAGAAAATACCTTCACCCACCCCACTCTCGAGCAACAGATATTTTTCACTATCAGTGAGGAGGAACACTTTTTGGATAAGATCCACCGACGCTGGTGATTGTTTCATCAAAAGTTGGAGCGCCGAGTTGGTCACAATCGCCTGGCCATATTGCGATTTCAAGAAGTCGTTCACATCTTGGGTGATAGTGGTCACGCCAAGATAGTATTTACGACAGCGTTTGACAAGCGCAAAGATAAAGCGGGCAGAGTCTTCGTGCTGCATCAGCCACCAGGCTTCATCAATCACGAGGATACGCTTTTTGCGTTCACTGCGCACCACGTTCCAAATATAGTTGACGATAGCGTAGATTGCGAGTGGGCGAAGTTCATCTTCCAAATCACGCACCGAGAAAATAACCAACTGGTTTTTCATATCTACGTTGGTTGGCGAATTGAAGAGGCCAGCAAACGTACCTTCGGTGAATTTCTTGAGCTTCAAGACGAGTTCTTCAGAGCCTTCCATACCTTCCAAGACTTCTTCCAAGTCTTGCATGATTGGTGGCTCGACAGTGCGCAAATCCGCATCGTTGGTAATATCTTTTTTAGCGTAGGTTTCGATGAGCGCACGGTCGATCAGCGAATCTTGAGCTGTGGTAAGCCCACCAAGCATAATACGAAGCAAGCCCTTCACGGTGATAACTGCCCCACGAATCACATCTTCGGTAGAGACTTCCTGGCCCATTGGGCGAGGTAAATCAAACGGATTAATTTTAGCTTCTGACGAGAGCGAAATATTGACGTAGGTGCCTCCCACCGCATCGCAGAGATGTTTGTATTCCATTTCCGGGTCAATAACAATGACTTCCACGCCCATCATCATAGTGCGGAGAATTTCCAATTTCACAGCATAACTTTTACCAGCACCAGACGTCGCGAAGACCACCATGTTAGCATTCTGAAGCGAGAAACGATCAAACAAGATAAGACTATTGTTGTGGCGATTGATACCATACAAAATACCGCTGTCGCTCGTGAGCTCGGCTGAGATAAACGGGAACGACGCAGCAATGGGGCTGGAGTTCATGTTGAACGAAATCAGAAGCTCATCGTTACACAGTGGCATGGTGGAATTAAAGCCTTGTTCTGCTTGATAGAGAACTTTACGCGTGTTGATGAGCTTGGCACCAAAAATACTTTCAATATCTTCCGAAGCTTGATCGAGCTTTTCTTTGTTTTCGGCGTAGACGGTGATGTAAAAAGCGAATTGGAAAAAGTGCTCAGTCCCCTGAGTCAAACTGTCGCGCAATTGTTCGATGTCGCGAAGCGCTGTTTCACGAATTGGGTCGCGAGGTGCGCCTTTGTCGTGGTCGGCGGTGATTTGCGCTTCCAGAGCACCAACTTTATTTTTGAGCTGTTTTAAAATAATTTCTGCTTTGACTGGATAAAAATACATGGAAATATCCATGGTACGCGACAAGTTGATAATTGGCGAGCTCCAACCGATAGAAATATAGCGCGGATACGAAACGACAAACAAGGTTCGGCAAAAGGTGGTGCCGAGCTGGATAAAATTAGATTCAACATTAAACGCTGCTGGCGCGATAAGATCGCGGATAGAGACAACACCTTCGCGATAAATCCGCTCTTCCTCGAGCGTCACCAACTCTTCACTCGATTTCTCCTCGAGTTTTTTCTCTTCTTTTTCCAATCTATTTTCTTTGATGCCAGTTTCTTTACTGACACTCGTTGGTTTGAAAGCCATATTATTCTTCGGTTCGTAATTCGTTCAAATTACCCAACTCTTGGGATAAAGCGATATCGGTATTATACGTCGAAAAGTACAGTTCGATAAGTGACTGGGTATCGAGACGGACGGTCGTGAGCCCCATCGAGCTAAGACCTGATTCAATTTGGCGTACCCGACTATCCAAATCGTATTTGCGCTTGGTAAATCGTTCGCCTTTGAGCTTAATCACCGAAGACGGGTTGACCACCTCGCCCATTCTAGCAAAAAAACCTTTGTTTTTGTTGGAGCTCGGGTCGTAGGGCACAACAACATAAAACTGCTTGTTCATAATTTCACCGAGCGACACGAGTTCACTCACAAATGCTCGGTAATCGGCAATTTGCGTGCGGAGCAGTTCGTTGGTTTGGTTTTTTTCTTGCTCCAAGAGCTTGTCCATATACGGCTTGGTCTGGAGTTTGCGCGATTGAATCAGAATTTGGAGCGGATGATCGAGTGAGTTTAAAAACGAAACATAGCCCGAAATAATCGCGCTTTGTTCATCTTCGTTTTTGAGCGCGAAGTTGATGCTCGACACCATAATAACCGCTCGCAGTGTGCCATCTTTCATCACCACCGTATCTTGTTTGATTTCGGAAATCAGTAAATGGTGTTGGGTGGAGGGCATCTTTGGTTTTTTTTGTGTTGGTTTTGTATCTTTCATACATTATTCCCCTTTATAATAACCGCCCGTGTTCACCATGAGCGATAAATCTCGAATACGCGTGTGCGAGGCAGACTTGGTCAGATCGGCTTTAGCTTCAACTTTTTCTGGCTCGTTGTCTTTCATAATCGCCTTAAGTTCGGCATCAGTATTAAATTTGTTCCAAACCCGACGACTTGGACGGCGAGTTGTTTGCAGGATATTCAGTAGAAAAAAATGAAACGGCTGACCGTTAATAGTGGCAAAGGCAAAAATAAGGGTGAGCCCGCCGATAAGCGCAAGAAGTACGATGAAGAGCGACGTGTCAGCGAATTTAAATGATAAAAAACACAAGAGTGCACCAACCAGGATAATCACAAATTGACGGCTCGTAATCGGCCCAAAAATCTTGTCCTCCACGTCAATAAATTGTGGCACCATGAATTGGTTTATCATAGGTAATCAAGTTGACGTTCCATAGCAACAATGGCCTGAATCTCTAAAAAGGTAATTGTCTTGGTATCGTTAAGCGAGCTCAAAGCCTGCTTGCCACCGAGCGCGCGGATGGCTGCAGTTACGTATTCACCGTAGAGGGGTGAGGCTTTCCAAGCGTCGAGCGCTTCGAGATACAGCAAAATTGACTCACCTTGTAAGTTGATAAACTTTTGTTTGAGGCGGAGCGCCGCTTCTTCAGGCTTGCTCGAAAGCCGGCGGAAATCGGTGAGGCCAAAGGAACGAATTTCGTCGGTTGGGCCAACTGGTGCCGGTTTTGCAACAATATCTTTCATTGATGACTTAGCCCTCGAATCAGCAGCGAGCTTCATGAACGGATCTTCAGCAGCGGTGGTTTTGGTGAATGTTTCGATAACTTTTTCTTTGGTGAGCGGAGCTACCGGAGCTGGGGCTGGGCGAGGTGGCGTCGCTGGCTGTGGGCGTGGAGCGACAGGAGCGGTGGTCGACTGAGTCATCATTGGTTTTGGTGGTGGCTGAAAAGCTGGTTTTGGTGGAGCAGGCTGAACAACTGGCTTGATTGGAGCTGGTGCTGGTGGTTTTGCTGGTGCTGGCGAGCTGGTCGCCCCTTGGCTATGTTTGAAAGCGTTAAATGGTGTCGTGATTGCTGGTAATTCTTTTTTGTATGGAATAAGTTCCTCAAAACCTGGCAGATGTTTCAACACTTCGTGTGCTTGTTCGCGGGTGAGACCGACTCCCCCATCTTGCTCAGATCGGCTGAGCGCTTCTTCCACTTGATCAACACTCCGAATATCTTTGAGGCGAAGTTGGATAAGCGTACGTAAACGATTGAGATTGGTTTTAGAAACAGTAAACGATAATTTACCGATGATTTCATCGGCTTGAGCGTCGCGTGGTAGGCTGATCAACGGTGCGCCAGAGCTGGTTTTTGGAGCTGGCTCTTCGAGAAGTGACGACATGTCAGCTTTTGGCAGGGCTGGTTTTGGCGGGCGAGGTGGAGCGACTGGTGCTGGCGCCACTACCGGCTTTTGTTCAGGAGCTGGTTCGACTGGTAAATTATCTGGCACGACAGCGGGTGGTTTTTCAGGGGCGGGTGCAGCTTGAGTTGGAGCGACTTGAACTGGAGCTGGCGGTGTTGATGCTCCAGCTTTTTTTTGACGAATCTCATCTAGGCTCATACGCACCATGGTGCCATCAGCTTTTTTGACGAGAATTGTTTTTCCTCCTGTGTCGGCCATAGAAATATTATTTTAACAGCGCTTCGTTCCATTCAAACGCGCCAGTTTGTTCGTTATAGACATACAACTCACGTATTGTATCATCGTTGTACTTCGTTGCCCACTCTTCGAGCATGCCAAGCACCGCTTCTGGATCTTCAAATTGCCCGTCGTCGCCTTGTTTGAATTTACTTTGGGCGACGAGTTGGATATCTAGATAGGTTGGTTTTGGAGTTGGAGCGACGGCGGTGGCAGGTTTTGCAACAGACTTTGCTTCAGTGACTGGGGCGGTTGGTGGGGCTGTTTCGGCAGCAGCTGAGGAAGCTGCCTCACCAACAACTTTGCCCGCAAGCGCTCGTTTATACTGCACAGCACCTTCTTCAATATAGGCGTCGATTGCATCAGCCATGCTTGGATTAGTGTACGCCTGCACTGTAGCCCAGATCGACGACGGTTCGCGTTCGGTAAAGAAATCATACAATCCAACGAATTGTTCGATTAATTCTTTATCTTCGGCAACAGAAAAACGCATTGCCCCTTCATCGTTTTTCGCAAAAAAAGTATCTTTAATTTTCCCCATGACTTCGGCTACTTCTAGCGAAGTGGTGGTGCTCAATTTTGTTCGTTTAATATCAGCGACAAGATCTTTGATCAACACATCTTTTCCTTGCCACACCCCAACAAACGCTTCGGATTCAAAAAATGCTTGGCGAATATCAGCGTAGAGAGCTGCCATATCTTTATCGTCGAGACCGCGCGAAGCCAAATACCACATGATTGTTTTCCAGACATCAAAATCAAGGCTGAAGGCCATTGCAATCTGCCGACCAATTGCTATTTTTACAAAGGTGTCGCGATCAAGTTCGGCATAGAGCTTCCAAGATAGCTCAGTGTACAATCTAAAATACGTCCAGCGATACAGGCTATCGACTCGAGCATTTTCTCCTTTGAAATCTTCATGAAGTTTGCCCCAGGTAACCAAAAGATCTTCAGGTTTTTTATGCCCGCCACGAATAGCCTGCTCAATCGCTTCAAACGATTGTATGCTGACCTGTTTAACAAACAACATAGTGTATATAGACTGCTCTAAAAACTCTGTTTTTAACTAAACTATTTTATGGACTAGCTGGTGGCGGAGGTGTGCCGGCCGCACCACTTTGACCTGCATTATTACGATTCTGTCTATTTAAATTTTCAATAACACCTTTAACATAATCCTTTTGATTAGCATCCGTCATACGCTCGTAAGCAAACTGCAGCATTTGCGCCAAACCACGAGCATCTTTGGCACTTTTTACCAACTCATCAACCAACTCTTGCGTCTTGGCCCCTGAATTATCCAAAATTTCAGCAAAGTCAGCTTTGACGTATTCATCAATACTAGAAGTAATGTTGTTAGTAACTGGCGCTACCATTTTCACTACGATATTCTTAGATTCGTCAGATTTGACGACGTATTTACCATTTGTATTTTTATCGACTGAGCCACCAAAACCAGCCAAAGTGGTAATTTTAGAGCCGGACAGCGCGTTGTCACGACGGCCTTTTACGTAACCCAAGCCATCAGAATCGTCTTTCGTAAGTACTGTTTTGAGCTGACCATCTGGTAGTGTTACCACACTGAAAAGACCAGCTAAACTTAATGCACCTTGACCAGCGGCTTTTTCAGATTCAAGACGAATTTGAGACCGCAATTCTTCAGGAAGAGATTCGAACTCTTGCTGAACATCGATTTCACGAACTACTTTATTCAGAATAGCACTAAGGCGCTGTGCTTGATTTCTTCGTAACGCTTGTCCGGTAATTTCAACACTTGAATCAAGTGGGATGTTGGCCCCTGCTTTATTAAGTTCTTTTAACACCGTCATCTGAATACCTTCAGCGTAGGCAGCGTGACGATCTAAGTTACCAATAGACATCTCAATAGCACCTCGTCGCAATTGTTTCAGGGCATCCTCTGCTTCTCTTACCTGTTCAGGACTTCCTGCTGATTCCAAAACTCTTTCAGCCTCTTGCACTCTTTTCAGCTGGGCAAGGCTTCGAGCCATCGCTGACACGAAGTCACCGACGGTTTGAGCTTCAATCTTAACTTTAGCTTGTTTATCGAGTGTTTTTTGTAAATTAGTAGCTTCGCTAGCGCGATTGTTGCGAGTGAGGTATTCGTCACGAGCCTTGGCAACTTCTAGCTCTCGCTCAGTGCTTGTTTTGTATTCTACCTGTTCAGCAGCGGCTTTGGCAGCAAAAAATCCTTGAACACTTTCTTGGGCAGCCAGTGTTTGTTCGGAGCGTCGCGATTGACGACTAGCCTCATCGCGTTCAGCAGCTGCTTTGGCAGCAAGCACTCCTGCCGCACTTTCAGCTTGAAAAGCACTCTCATCACGCTGGCTCTGTAAACTTGCTTGAGCCACAGCGCTTTGCGCCTGAGCTTCAAAGACGCCAGCTTGTCGTTCTGCTTGTAAAGCACTCCTGTCTCGCCGTGTCTGCAAATCTATCTGAGCAGCCGATTTTTGCGCCTGAGCTTGAGGTACCCCAACTCTTTCTTCAGCTTGGAAGGTACTTTCATCACGCCTAGTTTCTAGGCCCGCCTGAGCAACGGCACTTTTCGCTTTCGCATCAAATACACCAGCTCTTTCTTCGGCTTTAAAAACACTTTCTTCTCGTTTGGTCTGCACCCCTGCTAACTTAACTTCCTTTTTTGCTTCAGCTTCAAATACTCCAGCTTTTTGTTCGGCCGCTAAAATTTGTTCGGCATTTTTTTCTTCAATCTTTGCTTCAGCCGCTTTGGTGTTGGCTCGAGCACCAAGAATAACACCTTCTCGTTCATGGAATGTTTCATCGCCTCTTTCCATCAACTTCAACTCGTGTAAGGCGTATTTTTCTGCTCGCTTGGCTTCGGAGTGTTGTTCAATCTGATGTTCACGAACACCCAGATCAAGCTTGAGCTGGCCTTGCCATGATTTACTGGTACTATATGTTTCTTCCACAATAACATCCTGCATGTGAGCCGCTTTTTCTAAATCTTCCAAACGCTTTTCGGCCCGTCCACGGGTTTCAACAATCATAGCCCCGAGTGTGCCGAGCTTGCCGGCCAAACCAGCTTTTTCTTTATTCTTATCAACAGTCCCTTGTTGTTTGGCGAGCTCTGCCTGTTCTTTTTCTGTTAAACCACCGCCGGTTCGCTGTTTCTGTTCGAGACGAGCAATTTCTTTTTTAGCAGCCACTGTTTCTTCAATAGCTTTGGCTTGGGCATTACGTTTTTCATCAGATTTTCCAATAGCGATTTTTGCCACATTCAAACCAGTCTCAGCCAAACGAACGGCTGGACGAGCAGCATATTTGAGGGCCTCTTTACCTGCTTCAGCACCTTTATCGACAGCCCACCGCGCCGCCATGGCACCACTCGCATACATACCCACTTTCTTGCCAAAATCCACGGCTTCGCCGGCCCATTCGCCACCGACACCACCAAGCTGGCTCGCAGCACGAGCCCCCACCATCAACATACCAATAGCAATCGCGAAGTTGGCCATATTGTTCCAATCCCAAGCCGCACCAACACCAGATGCCTGGTCACCGAGAATACTGTCGGCGTCGGCCGTGTTAATCACTGACCCACCAGCGATTTCATCATGCACTTTACCATTGCCGGCGGTGACAAAAGCGAGCCAGATAAAAAATAACAACACCGGACCGGTGATGACGTTGGCCGAAAATTCACTCCACCACTGATTGGCATATTCTTCGGTTTGTGGAAGAACACTCAATACAAACGCTAGCGGTGACAAAACAATCAAAACCCAGAGTACCACCATGCGCGCAATCAGCATGAACAAAATTGCAAGCATCATCCCCATCGCAATGGAGGCAAAAACGAGCGAGCCAACTGAGGCGAGGAAAATATTTGTGTTATCAAACGTTTTTGGATCGGCACTGGTGGAGAGTTCACGAATCTTGTCCAAATTAAACATCTGGATCAAATTACCGCCAGCTGTCGCTGCGATACCGTTCACAAAAGTAATCATCACCACTTGCGCCACATCAATCACGACACCACAGATAGTGCGACTGAAGTTGACGAGAATAGCGGCCATCACCATTTTCACCAACATTTTTTTCCATTCGTAATGTTCCAAACCAAGAATGGTGCCAAAAGCAATCACGAGTAGAATCACGACAAAACCCATGTTGGTAATATCTCGAACCATCACCCAGCCAACATTGACAGCAGAAGCATTTAAGAAATCGTTGTAGCCAGCGAGCTCAATAATAAAACTGAGCGCGAACATGGTGAGCGACAAACACAAGCGAGCGAGCGCCAAAATAATACTAGTGAGAAGTGACAACCAAAAACCCGGGCTCGAGATGCCGTCGGTAGCGGTTTGCACAGCTGGGGCTGGAGGAACATTTGCAAGAGCTGGGTGAGCACCAGCCAGCGCCATGACGCTCACGATACCAAAAAACATCGCCACACCGATGGTTTTTCGGTGGCGATAGAGCGACTTTTTCCATGACGAGACTACTTTTTGGACAAGCTCAAAAGACATGGAGACAGAATTATCAAATGGATAGCTTTAGTATACCACAAAATCAACAAACCAACGAGACAATGTGGGGATAATACTTGTTGGTTTTGAGTGGTTTTGGCGAGCTTGAGTGAAAGGTCGTTTTTTTGGCTAAGATACTATCCACAGGGCGTGCTGGTCTTGACAAAACGCCTATGATATGGTATATATGTATGTTGTCTAAAAAGGAGAAATACCGCTTTTTCTAGCCATTTCTAGACAGTTTGATCATTAAAAACGAGTGTGTAGGCCTGAATAGCGATATTCTGCCCTCGCCTCTATAACGATGGAAATAAACACTTAGACGACCAGTGAAAACGCTCGAGATTGGCCATGAGAAAATTACTTCATACCACGGAGTAGTTGTCTAACGGCCAATCTCGGCACGGACAATCACGTCCAAACTCACACGAACCCCTACACGGGGAGGATCCCATGCGCCGCATGTATCTGAAGGGGCTCCTCGGAGCCATCACCCTCTCTCTCGTGACCGCCTGCGGTCCCGGGACGCCCGACAACCCGGACGGCAACGACATCGGCAACGATGGCGGAACCGTCTCGGAGAAGGTCGTGGTCAAGAACGTCCAGATCGTCGACCTCCAGACCAGCCAGGCGACCTTCAACTTCGAGGTCGTCGGCAACCCCGTGAGCGTCACGGGCACCTGTCGTACGGTCGGCACCACCGACTGGCACCAGGAAGGGCAGGCGAACGCGCTCGGCAACGGGCGGTTCTCCTACACGGCGGGTCTCAACCCCCGCCTCCTGCCCGACACGGCCTACGACTTCGTCGCGACGGCCACCGACGCCGACGGCGCCACGAGCGAGGTCACGATCTCGTTCACGACGCCCAAGGATGTTCCGGTGGAAGACGCGATGTGGACGTACGCCAAGGCGGTG
>CAYUBH010000026.1:0-11234 GCA_964442985.1 uncultured Gammaproteobacteria bacterium | reverse complement strand
GACACTCATCTTCGCTTCTGGTCGCCTCTGCCAACGCCGAAATTACCATCGCTTAGTCTTGCTGAGATCCCTACTAACAAAGACTATACCTCTTGGGCCGAAAGAGTAATCGACGGAACAGAAACGACTGATCCAGAGACCAAAGCTACTCGCGACGCTATCTTGAAACTTATCAACGCAACTTCCCCAACTTGGGTTCAGGATAAATAAGCATCAGCTAGACAAAAAAACTCTCCGTAAGGAGAGTTTTTTATTTGAGCGGGTGACGGGAATCGAACCCGTCGCTTAACCTTGGGAAGGTCACATATTACCACTATACTACACCCGCATAAAAACGACGGATATACCTTAGTACATCCGTCGCTAGAAGTCAATCGTTATTCTCGTCCGAGAAGCCGACCAAATGGATTATGAACATCGATGAAAAGTTTGATGTTGGCTTGTTCCAATTTACCTTTCAACTTCTCGTTGATACTTGGATACAAGAACAAAATGTGATGGGCGTGCCAAACTTGCTCACTGATAGTTTTTCCTGCGGAATCTTTGGTTTTTTCGGTGCGAGCCTCGTCGAGGCGAATAATGTGGTAGCCATAGATAGTTTCTACCAATTCAGGCGACACCTGGCCTTTTTTGAGGGCGATAGCGGCCGCTTCAAACGTTGGTACCATATCCCCTTTTTTGAAATCAGGGAGGTCACCGCCGTCTTTAGCAGTCGCATCTTGGCCGTGTTGTTTGGCTAATTCTTCAAAATTACCACCAGCTTTGATTTGATCAAGCACTGCTTGCGCTTTTACTCTGACTGCTTCACGAGCTGGTGCGTCAGCGGCGATAACTTCGGCAATTTTATTTTGCGCAATCAACGGGCGAAGAACACGTTTTTCATATACTGAATACTTCCAGCCATAATGTTCAATTAAACCCGCTTCCACCGCTTCAAATGTCCCAAATTTAGCCACCATCTCAGCTTTGACTTCGGCCACATCTTCGTCGGTGACAACAATTCCCATCTCTTTGGCGGTTTCTTCTACCAGAGCGTTATTCACCATGCGCACTAGCACTTGATCAGACAAGCCTTCATCGGTGAGATTAGCCGCTTCACCACCATTTTTGCGATCGTATTCACGCAAAACAGTGATAGCTTTCAAATCTTTGACGTAATCAGCATAGGAAATAGTGGTGTTGTTCACTTTGAGGGCGCGTAGTCGGAGCACAGTCGCCACAGCCGTCGTGAAAGAATCCGTTGCTTGGTGTTTGTAGACGCGGAAGACACCAACACTCACGGTGACGATAAGCGCAAAAATAACGACGCCAATTCCGGCGCCAAGCATGATGTTTTTATTTTTTGAAACAACGGCTGTTGGTGCGACGTCAATAGCTGGCGCACTATTCTCTACCCCTTGATCTTCAGTATGTTGCATACCTATACACTAACTAATTAATGAAAGAAATACTTCCACCACTTGAGTGGATTATCTAAGCGTGATGATTGTACCACTGGGCTACTCGTCTGTCTACTGGTTTTAGAGGAGCCTACTTTGGTGTTCACGATAGCCATTTGCTCGCCTTCTTTGACCATATTGAGCTCAGTGCGAGCCTTCTCTTCAACATACGCCGGAGATTTTACATAATTCAAGAGATCAAGCGTTTCTAAACGTTTAGCCTCTAATCGCTCAGCTTCGCTTTGGAGACGTTTAATCTCTTCTTGAATATGATAATTCTGATAAAAGGCTCGACCATACGCCAAACCAAGCGCGAGAAGCGCAAAAACCGCCAGGCTCATAAACCAGCGGGAACTTAAAAAACTTGTCCAGGATGATCTGCCCATAGTTAGGAGTAGTATAGCATTGTTTAGAGGGAGCGACTACGCTCGTTATCCACTTGACTCAAGCGCTCATCAATTCGTTTTTCAATCATCAAGAGCTGGGCTTCGGAAAAATTAGGTAGGGCGTCGAGAAAGGCGGTAAACACATTGGCTAATTTTTGAATACTGACCGCTTCACGATTGTACTGCTGGCGCTCGACAATCATCTGGTGAAAAAAATGTGGTTGGCGCACCGCTTCCATCTCTATCCCCTCCCCCGTGTCACCAATGGGGACAACGATGGTCGCATGATTAAGAAGCGTGCTCACAAGCCCGCGCTTCACCACCGACACTTCGCCAAGCTCGTCATAGCCAAGCGCAGTAATTTTTTGTTGTAAAAAAGTTGGTTGTTCAATTTCGATGAGCCGGTCGGTGGTGATCACCCAAAAGAGTCGCTGGTTGTAGCGATAGGCATGAATGAGAACAAAAATACCAAGAATAATCCCTAAGATAAAGAAAGCGACGCCGAGCGGGCCTTTGGCAAAAAGCCAAAAGCTCACAAAAGCCATACCGGCGAGAATGAGTGCGCCGAGCGTGTAGATAAACCATTGCGTGGCATACACCGAGCGAATGACGCCGAGAATTTCTTCACCTTCACCAAGTTGTAGTTTTTTGTGGAGTGACATAGCGATTAGCGCAAAGCGCGTAATTCTTCGCGAGCAACAGTGCGATCGTCCCACGGAATACGTTTGCCCCCAGCCACGACAATACATGGCTCGGTGCCTTTGGCGGTGATAGCTACCACGTCGCCAGGGCTAGCAAGGGCAAAGGCTTTTTTAATCCCTGCTCGGCGATCGGCTTCGAGGAATAAATCGACACCATCTTTTTTACCGGCTTCACGCGCGCCTTTGGCAAGCATTTCAATAATCTCCCCTGGATCGTCATCAAACGGATTGACATCAGTCACCACAACCAAGTCACACAAGCGACCAGCAATCGCTCCCATTTTGGGGCGTTTGGTAATATCGCGCCCGCCACCGTCCGAGCCAATCACGCCGATAACTTTACCGCCGACGCCTGTCATCTGACGCATCGCGGTGAAGAGGGCTTCCAAGCTCAATGGCTCGTGCGCATAATCTACCAATACTTTGAATGATTGTTTTTCATCGACAAATTCCATACGACCCGGCACCACCGTAACACTCGCCAAACCTTTTCTAATCGCTTCTGGCTCAATCCCCTGCGACAAACCAACAGCTATCGCTGAAAGAGCGTTTTGAACATTAAAATCCCCGAGAATACTAAGTTCGTATTTTTTATCGTTAGCGGTGAAACCAGTACCATGCGAAAAATGATCAGTAATATGCCCAGCCACATGATGATTCACCTGCACTAAATTTTTTTTCTCCAAACTGACTCCCCATTTTTCATCGGCTGGGAGCGAGGCATAAAAAGGCGCGTTCGCATCATCTTCGTTGACCACGCTCACTTTTTTAATTGGTCGACCAAATAATGTTTTTCGAGTAGTGCGTAGCGCCTGAAACATTTTAGCTTTGTCGCGACGTAAATTTTCAAAACCACCATGGCGTTCGGAATGTTCGGTGCCAAGATTAGTGAAGACAGCGATGTCATAATTCAAACCAAAATGACGATACTGTAAAATACCTTCCGACGACGTCTCGACCACCGCATACTCACAGCCAGCCCTGACCATATCTCGAAGCATGCCTTGAATTTGACCACGGCCAAGCATGGTCATTTTTTTATCATTAAGCCAGCGTTTCTCCCCCACCTGAAACTCCACCGTGGAAAGGAGTCCCACTTTGTAACCACCGGCTTCCAAAACCGAAGCAATCAGCCGACAGGTGGTAGATTTTCCTTTAGTACCCGTGACCCCAACGACAATCAGCCGACGCGATGGTCGACCATAGCGAAGATAGGCCAAGAGAGCGAGTAGATAGTGGACGTATTTTTTATACATACCAGGCGTTTACGCTTTCAAACTAACTTCGTAGACAATTTGTTGAAGTTTGTTGAGCGCTTGTTTAGCTTGATCAAACTTCTGGCGGTTGTAGCCAGTCAAATCCATATCTACCAAAGCAGCGATAATTGTTTCAGAAACGGCGTAGCAACGTTTTACGGTGTCGTAATCACGCTCGGTGGCGGATTTAATGGCATAGCGGACAATTTCACCTGGGACATCACAGAGGCCCGAGACGTAGGCGTCGGAATCCAATTTAAAGCCTTTAATTTCACCAATTTCTTTGCCGTCCAAAAACTGCTTAAAGAGGGTCGCTTCAGTATATTCTTCGAGTGACGCTTTGAATGAGCCTTCATCAAAAATACGGACATCTTTGGCAAACTTGCGGGTGAGCTCGTGAAGAGCTTTTTCGGCCTTGGACAGGCTTTCATCGGCTTCGCTGCGGTCGTCGCGCTGGAGGGCAAAAATAGCCCGTTTAGAGAGGTGTTGGGCATCGCCGGCGGTCTTGATTACTTCTCGGCGCTTTTCAGCATACGAAAGGAGGTCTTGGCGAACTTTTTGGAAGTACTTCTTATTGATCATACGAGAATTGAAAGCCTGGCCAGCTAAGGCTGGTCTAGGGCTATGAATACGGCTATTTTATCACCCCCGGCCGAGCTTGGCAACGGTCAAAAAGGCTGATTTTGACCGTGTGGAAAGGTTCGCCTTGATTTTTTCACAGCGCTATGATAGTATTTCCCTCGTTATGAGTTTACCGGGTCGGTAGCTCAGCTGGTAGAGCAGATCCCTTTTAAGGATAAGGTCCCGGGTTCGAGCCCCGGCCGACCCACAATAATAAAACCCACCGTACGCGGTGGGTTTTATTATTGTAGATTGACTGAGGGGCTCGAACCAAAGGAGTGGTGGGGAAAGAATTTCCCCATATTGCGGAGGATGGTTCGCGGAAACCCGAACGGTTTCCGCGGGAGGAGTCCGAAGGACGACGACGTTCGAGTCCCCGGCTCACTCAACTACTATTTCATCAACCTCTTCGTCTCCACCTTATACAGCTCCACATTGGGCTGATCAAAGGTGTTCACATTGAGTAATTTCCCCAAATACATCATTTCCATCATTTTGAATTGGAGGAAACTTCCGAGCTCGCGCAGAGTGACGCCCGAGAATTCGACAATCGCGAATGGGTTACCTCGTTTTTTGTAGGCAATCTGGGTGCCGTGCTGAATGGCACGCATAATCTCCCCAAGCTCTTTGCCAGCCACTCCGTCTACCAAACCATCAAACACTTGTTTCTTGGGGGTGCGCACTGCCTTGTGTGGAGCGGTGACAAAAGTGGTGAACTTGTCGCGTGGCCCGCCCAAATACAGCTGAGCCATAGAATGCAGATCAGTGGAGCCGATAGACACCGTCGGCGTAATTCCCACCTCAACTTTTTTTCCTTTTAGATCTTTTTCTTTGCCAATACTCTCCCCCATTAGCTGACGGTACCATTTGCCGAGCGATTCAAGCTCGGGATGAAAGAAAAAAGAATCATGAATAGCGTAACCCTGTTTCAGCGATACGAAATTAATCCCAGCGGATACCATGGCGGGATTATAGGCACTATTAGCCAAACAATCTTCGCGCATCGCCTGCGCCCCAGCCAGGAGCTCATCAGTCGCATAGCCATTGGCTTGGAGCGGAAAAAGGCCGACAGCAGAAAACACTGAAAAACGCCCACCAACTTTGGCTGGAATGGCCAAACGGTGTAGCCCCCGCTCCCCGGCTTTGTGCCAGAGCTTGGAGCCTTCGTCGGTAATCACCACCACTCGCGATAAGCCGGTCTTAAAACGCTTAGTGAGTGCTTCGAGCAACACCTCAGCATTGGCAACAGTTTCAGTCGTGCCACCGGATTTGGAAATGATACTAATCAAGACCTCGTCTGGCGAAGCAGCTTTTTTGATAACCCCCTGCAAACGACTTATGAGCTCAGCGCTCACCGTGTCGGCAAATAACATTTGTGGTCCGCGTCCGTTTTCTAAAGCGTCGTAAATAGCTTTGGTGCCAAGATTTGACCCACCAATCCCCACCACGATGTTATACCGCAGTTTTTTACTAACCAGTTTTTTGGCCAAAGCTTTAACCTCACGCACCATTTTTCTATCTGTCGGCAAAACCAACGACGCTTCATCGGCTTCGTAGGATCCGCTCGCTACAACCGACTGCAAATGTGTTCGGTAGGTGTTGAGCGATCGTAGCGCCGAAACCAAACTGCTTTTAGGAACACGGCTCGTTCCCTCAAAAAGATATCGCATAGAGAGATAAATACACTAAAGTACCATTAGTATAGCAGAAAGCTAGAGCTCCGCAACCTTGACAACCCCTCTTTTCGCTGTATTTGCCAGTGTGGTATACTGGTGATACTTATTCAATAACTTCAAGCGGTATGGATAACAAACGTTTTATCCTCGTAGCGAGCCTTGTCTCTCTCGTGGCTCTCACTGGCGCTGGATGCGCTGACAAAATGATTAAAAAATCCCCTGGCCGAAGTAGCGACAGCTCTTCTTCCGACAGTCGCGACTCCAAAGATGAATACAAAGGGGCAGTTGACCTCGAATTACCAGAAGAAAGCAGTAAAGAAGCCAACGCTGGCGTTCAGCGGATGGTGGAAAAGATTTTTGACGATGTCAAAATTACTTCGTTCTTGAACCATTTCCCTGGCGAAGGTGCTCTCAGTGTGGAATACACCACCAAGCGTGAAATTACCCAGGCCGACTTCAACGATTTCCTTAAAGTCTTGAAATCTGAAAAATACACAATCGAACAAAGCGGTATTAACGATGGCGAAATTAGTATTGCCGCCAAAAGCAAAGATGCCTACCTACTTATCGTGATGAAAATCAACGAGCAGAAAGTAAGTGTCGTTCTCATGCCAACAGAAGTGATGGAAGGTAGTGAAGAATAATTAGATAACTAAAAATCCCTCGACGTGGTCGGGGGATTTTTTTATTTACCAGAGTTAGGCTCGAAATAATTCATTCATAATCTTAGCGACCGTCTTTGGCTCGGTGTTCGGGAGCTCACGGTGAAGCGCTTCGCCAAGCTTCGCGCGTTTTCCCTGATCGGCCATCAATTCTTTGAGCATGTTGGCGAGAACAATTCCAACACCTTCACCTTTTGGTAGGAGATAGATTGCTTCTTTGTCAGCAAATTCACGGGCATTGTCTTCTTGATGCGTACCATACATCGGCATAATAATCGCCGCTTTTTTGAGCATAGCGAGCTCTGACAAGGTGGCAAATCCGGCACGCGCTAAGACCACGTCAGCCACAGCATAGGCATCTTTCATTTGGTCAGTTAAAAACGGAAAGACATGATAATTTTTAAAAACTTGTGCCGCTTTTTCAGCCGATTCTTTTGGTCGCTCTTTGCCCACCAAGTGAATCACATGCCAATTGGTCGGCAAATGTGGTAGCGCTTCGGCCACACTCATATTAATACTAGTTGACCCAGTGCCTCCGCCGAGCGCCAAAATAACTGGCGCACCTTCGGGAATCCCAAACTTTTTTCTCGACTCGCGCACATCAGCCACCGACAAATCACGTACTGGATTACCAATCCATTCAGTTTTTTTCTCAGGCAAATTCGCGACCGTGTCTCGAATAGCGGTGGTAATTTTTTTAGCAAACGGAAACATTATTTTGTTAGCGAGGCCGAGACGCACATCTTGCTGATGCACCCACGCCGGAATCCCAAGCACAGCAGCAGCCAAATGGAGTGGAACGCTCACAAACCCGCCACAGGACACCACCGCCGATGGTTTTTCTTTGGTGAGAATAATCAGAGAATGAAAAAAAGCCACGAGTATTTTAAACGTGTCCGTAATATTGAGGAGCGAGAAGTAACGACGCCATTTACCAGCCGACAAAGCGATAAACGGGATATGCGCTTCTTCTACGAGACCCCGCTCGGGGCCACGAGACGTCCCCACCCACACAAACACCGTGTCTGGCGCCTCTTTTTTGTACATTTCAGCGACAGCGAGGAGTGGTACCACCGGGCCAAGCGTCCCCCCACCAGAGAGAATGATTTTACGCATGAGATTAGAACTTAATAATCTCGAAGTTTGGTGATGATATCGGTATGCTGAATCTTTTCGAGAGCTTTGGCTTCAATTTGGCGAATACGTTCGCGGGTGACGCCGAATTCTTGACCCACTTCTTCGAGAGTGTGGGTAACGCCGTCAGCCAGCCCAAAGCGCATTTCGAGAATTTTTTGTTCACGTGGAGCCAAGTCTTTGATAGCTTGGTGCACATAGTCGCGCAAAATCTGGAGCCCAGCCGAGCGATCTGGCGAAACATTTTTGACATCTTCGATAAAGTCGGACAATTGTGTATCCTCGTCATCGTCGCCGATTGGCACTTCCAAAGACATCGTATCTTGAGAGATTTTAATAATATGATGAATCTTGGTGACTTCTTCGCCCATTTCAGCCGCTAATTCTTCTGGAGTCGGGTCACGACCAAGATCTTGGAGCAAGCGACGCTGGACTTGTTGAAAACGGTTGATGGTTTCCACCATATGCACCGGAATACGAATGGTGCGGGATTGGTCGGCTAAAGCGCGAGTAATCGCCTGGCGAATCCACCAAGTAGCATACGTGGAGAATTTGAACCCTTTGCGGTAGTCGAATTTCTTGACCGCGCGGAAGAGGCCAATGTTACCTTCTTGGATAAGATCCAAAAGCGACAAACTCTTGCCGACGAATTTTTTGGCAATCGAAACCACGAGACGCAAGTTGGCTTCCACCAATTTTCGTTCCGCTGCTTTGTCGTTGCGTTCTTTGCGTTTGGCGAGCGAGACTTCTTCTTCGCCCGAGAGCAGTGGGATTTTACCAATTTCACGCAAATACATCTGAATCGAGTCGGACGAAATCTGACCTAAATCAAACGGCACATCCATATCTGGCTGTTCGCCTTGGAATTGTTTTAATTTATCTGATGATTCTTGCTTGTTGCCGAGGAGACTACTTGCTCCTTCGACAATCGTAATGCCGTTCCGATCACATAATTCCAAAAATGCCTCATAGAGATCGAGGTATTGTTCGGGATACGTCAAAACACGGAGTAATTCAATCTCCGTGACAAAGCCACGATTACGGCCTTTTTTCACGAGGTCCCAGAGCATGTCGCTGGTTGGCTCGACAGCCGGTACAAACGTGTTCGGCTTGGTTTTGTGTGCGACTAATTTTTTTGGCTGAGCAAATTTTTTGCTATCTTTTTTGAAGAACGTCGTCTTCTTGGAAACAGCCTTCTGAGCTGTTTTTTTCTTGGCAGCGATTTTCGCCACCGGCTTTTTGATTGTCTTGCCTTTTTTAGGGGCAGATGACTTGGCAGCCATGACCTTAGATTTATAATAAATAATTTTTAAAGGGTTTGGAGCTCGCGCATCAGCTCATCAATTCGGGCGCGATCACCATTTTTCTCTGCCACTGATAATTCGTGGGTGACAGTTTTCCGACGCTCTTTGGTCCATTCTTCGGCGAGGCGGGTAGCCAGAGAACTAATCTCTTTTTCGGCGTCGCCAGCCGTCAGCTCGGTATAGTTTTTATACGGACGAAGAAGGAGGATATCAACGCTGTTTTCGACCCCTTCCTTAGCGAAATAGTGCCGAATTGCGTCGATATTCAATAGACTTTCCTTAGTATAGAATGTTTCGGCCGTTTCGTAAAGGCTTAGGAGGGCCGGGTCACTAAAAAAGGCTCGTTTGAGTTTTTCGCGTGCCACCCCATAATGGTGCGGAAATTTGAGCACCACCGACCAAAAATCCTCGGCAATGGCATCAATTCTTCCGACAGGAATCACCACCGCTGGCTTGGGCGCTTCGGGCGCACTCGTCTGGCTCGCTGGGCGAATCATGGTTGGGCGAACTTTGCGACTTTCGGCACGTAAAATATCTATATCAATCGCCAACTCATCAGATAGGCGCTTCAACCACTCATCGCGCTCCACCGCAAACGGAATCCGATTAATTTCGGTCAAAAGCACGTTGACGACCTGTTGTTTTTTCTTGGGGTCGCGTCGATCAATTTCACGAAGGGTGATATCAAAATACCACTGCATGACGCTCGTGGCACTCGCCACTGCTTTGAACCAAACAGCTTTGTCTTTTTTTAAACATTCGTCAGCATCTTTGGCAAACCCACTCGGAATTTGAATAACTTTCACATTCATTCCTTCTTCCATGGCCACGCCAGCACCACGCTTGCCGGCATTTTGCCCGGCGCTGTCGGCATCAAAAGCCATCGCAACAGTAGTGGTGTAGCGTTTCAAAATTTTAATTTGTTCAGCGGTGAGAGCGGTCCCAGAAGCCGCCACTACATTATTCATCCCCGCCTGATGACAAGCAATCACATCCATCTGCCCTTCCACTAGCACTGCTAAATCTTCGGATTTAATTGCAGTCTTGGCTTTATGAATACCATAGAGTACGCGCGATTTATCATAGAGTGGTGTTTGTGGCGTATTCACATATTTGCCGCCAGAAAATTCTGTCTCCACCAAAACGCGCCCCGTGAAACCAACAACATTGCCGTGGACATCACAAATCGGAAACATCACCCGCCCACGAAAACGATCGTAATATCCTCGCCCACTGGCGGGGTCGGCATTGTCGCGCTTGATAGTCAGCCCCGCGGTCACGAGATCATTAATACCGTGACCTTTTTTCAATAAATATTTAGTCAGCAAATCCCACTGGTCGGGCACAAACCCCACCTGCCAGGCTTCAATCGTTTCAGCTTTCATCCCTCGGCGTTCCAAATACTCACGCGCCGGCTTGGAAGCGTCCATATCGAGAAGCATGCGGTGAAAAAAATAGGCGGCCGCGGTGTTAATCGCGAGCAAGCGGTTGCGCTCGGAGGAATCGGTTTCGTTGTAGCTCTTGGACAGCTCCACCCCAGCTCGCTTGGCCAGGAGTTTGAGCGTCTCTCGAAAATCAAGCCCTTCAATTTCCTGCACAAAGGTGAAGACATCGCCACCCTTACTACAACCAAAACAATGCCAGATCTGTTTCTCAGCCTGGACCATAAACGACGGGCTTTTTTCGTTATGAAAGGGACAATTAGCCTTCCAGTTGGCACCCGCCTTTTTAAGTGTGATATACTCCCCTATAATCTGCACGATATCCAGCTTATCTTTGATTGTTTGGGTGTCCGTCATAGTGTGCCTACTGTAGCATAGCCCCGGTAAAAAGCAACCTTGACAAAACCGTCATTTTGTGGTATACTGATGCGTTAGTAGATGCCGTCTTTCCTGCCCTGTCGTTAGCCAAAAAGCCCGTTTTATTGGGTAACGACAAGCTGGGAAACCACTTGTTCTGACATCGAGGTGCAAAAGGGTGCTGTCCATTTCGGAGAGTGTCCAAGATATCCAGGCGGATATCACTGCATAAGTCCTCGGGTCACCTTCCCCCTCA
>CAYUBH010000025.1:8942-11318 GCA_964442985.1 uncultured Gammaproteobacteria bacterium | reverse complement strand
ACACCTTCATCAGGAATAATCCCTGCCCAATACAGTGATTTTACAATATTACTGGTGCCATCTTCGACAAAACGTTCGCGGTCGGTATCTTCAATGCGCAATAAAAACTTCCCACCAGCTTGTTTGGCGATGAGATAGGAATACAGAGCAGTGCGGAGACCGCCGACATGTAAATAACCAGTTGGACTTGGGGCAAAACGAGTACGGATCATACGATTATTTTTTGGTTATAACAAGATAGGTAAAAACGACCACCGCGTTCCAAATTCTCCCCACTCGCCATGGCTGACGAATGACGCGGTACAGCCATTCTAGCCCGAGTTTACGCAAAAGTAAAGGGGCGCGAGAGACTCTCCCCGAGAGGTAATCAAAGGCTCCACCAACACCAATCGCCACCCGAACAGACGGCAAATGACGAATGTTCTCAGCAATCCATTTTTCTTGCTTTCCCATACCAAACGCAACCAAGAGAATTGCTGGGCTGGCCGATTCCACCGCGCGCACCACTTCAGTGTGCTCCTGCGGATTGTCTGGCAAAAGAAGTGGCGCTCCGACACGATGCGCATCAAACGCTTGCTCCTGATAACTCGCTCCCTTATGAAAGCCAGCGATTACCAAACGTGGAAATTGTTTCTGCAACCGAGTAGCAAGTTGTTGCACCGTCAGGTCACTCCCCGACCCCAAAAGAAAAATACTTTTTTGAGATCGCTCCGCCAGCGCACAGACATCAAGCATCAAATCAACCCCACTAAAGCGAGTTACTTTTTCTGGCGCCAACAATTCCACTCCCCGACCGTCACAGACATTCAAACTCCCTGCATTAAGGACCTCGCGAAACGAAGTATCACGGTACGCTTTGACCAACATCTCAGGATTCGGGGTAAAGACACTATGATGCCCGCCTGACGCCAAAAAAAGCTCAATTTGCTGGAGCACTTCGGGGCGAGTTAGGGTATCAATTCGGACACCAAGGAGTTGCATAAAAAAAGCTTAGAGTGTGCTTAGTATAGCACATTTGACAGAAAAATAAAGTCTGCTATACTAACTTTAGCACTCTACTATTGAGAGTGATAATCCTCAACAAAACATATTTTCTATGATGCCTCATAATTTTACCAACAAATCTCAAGAAGCTATCCAAAACTCTGCGCGCATTGCCAACGAAAACGGCCAACCACAAGTTGAGCTCCCCCACCTATTCCTGGCATTTTTACGCGACCACGAAGGTTTGGTCACCTCAGTTCTCCAAAAACTCGACGTTAGTATTCCTGAAATTGAAATGGCTGTGCAACGCGTCATCAACCGTCTCCCTAAAGACGAAACACTCTTTCCTTCTTCCACTGGCCAGGTCATGCTCTCTCAGGCCATGATCAATATTTTTCATATCGCCGGACAAGAAGCCAAAAAAATGGGTGACGAATATATTAGTGTGGAACACCTCCTTCTCGCTTATCTGGTCGGCAAAAATCCGATCAACGACATTCTCTCGGCTCACGATGTTCGCTATGACGAAGTTTTAAAAATGCTCGCCAGTATCCGCGGCTCCCAGCGCGTCGACTCCCCTGAGCCAGAGAGTAAATATAATGTTTTAGAAAAATACGGTAAAAATTTAACTGAGCTCGCTCGCAAAGAAAAAATTGATCCGGTCATCGGTCGCGACGACGAAGTGCGCCGAGTCATGCAAATCCTTACCCGTCGCACCAAAAATAATCCGGTCTTAATTGGTGAACCAGGCACTGGCAAAACCGCCATTGTCGAAGGCCTCGCTCAACGCATCGTCAACGGCGACGTACCTGATAGCTTGCGCAACAAAGAAGTTATCGCTCTCGATATCGGCTCTTTAATCGCCGGCACCAAATTCCGTGGCGAATTTGAAGAGCGTCTCAAAGCCGTGCTTCGTGAAATCAACAACTCCGCTGGCCGGGTTATCTTGTTTATTGATGAACTCCACACGATTGTCGGCGCTGGCGGATCCGAAGGCGCTATCGATGCTTCCAATATGTTGAAGCCGATGCTGGCTCGCGGTGAACTCCACACTATTGGCGCCACCACCCTCAAAGAGTACCAAAAGTATATTGAAAAAGACGCTGCACTCGAGCGTCGTTTCCAACAAGTCTACGTCAACGAACCAACCACCGATGACACCATCGCTATTTTGCGCGGTATCAAAGAAAAATACGAAATCCACCACGGTGTGCGCATCACCGACCCGTCGATTGTCGCTGCCGTCAAATTATCCGAGCGTTATATCACCGACCGTTTTCTCCCCGACAAAGCGATTGACCTTATTGACGAAGCGGCGGCCGCTCTGCGCCTCGAGATCAACTCCATGCCCGAAGAGTTAGACAAAATGAATCGTCGCATGATCAAACTAGA
>CAYUBH010000025.1:2166-8842 GCA_964442985.1 uncultured Gammaproteobacteria bacterium | reverse complement strand
GGTCTCCAAAAAGAACACGGTATCTTGAAAGAAGAGGTCAAGGAAGAAGATATTGCCTCAGTTGTCGCCCGCTGGACTGGTATTCCTGTAAAGAAAATGCTTCAAACCGAGGGTAGTAAACTCGCCCAGCTCGAAGACATTCTCACCAAACGAGTTATCGGCCAAGAAGAAGCCATCAAAGCGATTGCCAATGCTATTCGTCGCAGTCGCGCTGGTGTAGCTGAGCCTAATCGCCCGATTGGATCATTTATCTTCCTTGGTCCAACTGGCGTAGGCAAGACTGAGCTCGCCAAATCACTCGCTGAGTTTATGTTTGATACCGACCAAGCGCTGATTCGAGTCGACATGAGCGAATATATGGAAAAACATGCCGTCTCCAAAATTATGGGCTCCCCACCGGGCTATGTGGGCTTTGAAGAAGGTGGACAATTAACCGAGCGCATTCGCCGTCGTCCGTATGCTGTCATTCTCTTTGATGAAATCGAAAAAGCCCACCCTGACGTCTTTAATATTCTCCTCCAAATTCTCGACGACGGACATATCACCGACGCCAAGGGTCGCAAAGTCAACTTCAAAAACACCGTCATCATCATGACGAGCAATATTGGCAGTCAGCTCATCCTCAATCTCAAAAAACGTGGTGAATTTGGTTTCCAAACCTCCCGCAAAGAAAAAGATGCTGATGCCAACGAAAAAATGGTCAAAGACAAAATCATGGAAGAGCTCGCTAATTACTTCAAGCCAGAATTCTTGAATCGCGTGGACGAAATCACCATGTTCCATTCACTCTCTGAAAAAGATGTCGAAAAAATTGTCGACCTACAGCTCGAGCGCACTCAAAAACGCCTCGCTGAGAAAAAAATCACCCTCATCGTCGACGATAAAGCCAAAAAACTCCTGGCCGAACATGGCTACAGTCCAGACTTTGGCGCTCGTCCACTCAAACGTGTCCTCCAAAACAAATTACTCGACGAATTAGCATTCAAACTCGTCGAAGGCACCGTAGAAGAAGGTGACACACTCCATATCACTGTTGGCAAAGACAAAGAAACGCTCACTATCGAACGCCAAAAAACTAAAGTCAAACAAACGGCTTAATCAGCCAAAAAACAAACATCCCCCGACTGTACATCGAGGGATTTTTGTATATAACTATTTTTAGTGAGTGCGCTCAAAACAATTACATGGAGACGGGCGTAGAGCACTTGTCCGCTCCACGCTTCTGCTCGAGATCCGTCAATTCTCGCCCTCCAGGTCTTTCTGCCCTCGCTCCGCCCTGACTACCACCTCAAACTTCAGCGAGCTGAGTAGCTCCTCAATTTCACCCAGTCGCTCTTGGTACACTCCAAGATCGTTATATTCCATTGGTCGAGACCGCATCTTCTCACGCTCCACCGACAGCTTGCCGACTTCGTCGAAAATCTGCCCAATCGTCCAGTGACGATACGGTCGTGCCGCTACAGAAGATGAAACTGACGGCCCGTCCAATCCATCGGCTTTTTCCACGGGTACCTCCAAGGTTTGGTTGATAGTTGTGCCAGAAAAAGACTCCTCTAGCCTAGCGCAGGGTTATAGCTTTGTAAAGTGAAGAAAATTTGCTATACTGACTAAACGTCTGAATAGTCCTGTTTATGCCTTTTTCCCTCCACAAAACTATCACCCTCACCGCGCTTGTCCTTGGCGCCTTTTTTCCGTTTGTCGCCACCGCCCAAAGCGATTTTAATCCACAATTTATTATCTCTGACCCCGAGCTTCAGGATATAAGCTGGGATAGTCGAGATATTCAGCAATTCTTGGTGAATCGTGGTAGTCGTTTGGCCTCGCTTGTCACCGAAGATGCCAGCGGCACCCTCAAATCGGCTGCTGATATTATCTACGCTGCCGCCCAAACCTATACTATCAACCCAAAGTTTATTCTAGTTACCCTCCAAAAAGAACAAAGTCTGGTCACCGACGACACCCCGAGTCAAAAACAACTTGACTGGGCCACCGGCTATGCAGTTTGCGACAGTTGTTCCATGGAAGACCCAAAAATTCTCAAATTCAAAGGTTTTGGCAAACAAGTCGACAACGCTGCTGGTATCATGCGCTGGTACTACAACAATACCGACAAAGGGTATATCAAGAAAAAAGATACCGCGACCACCATTGATAGTCAGATTATCACTCCCCAAAGCTGGGCCACTGCTTTTCTCTACACCTATACCCCACACATTCATGGCAATCGTAATTTTTGGCGCATCTGGAGCACCTGGTTTGAACAAGTCTATCCAAACGGCACTATTGCTCTTGAAGCCGGCACCCCCAACTACTGGCTAATTGAAAATGGCACCAAACGACGTTTTGCCACCAAGACAGCGCTTATCACTCGCGCCGACCCAAAAAACGCTATCACCGTCTCGTCGGTTGATCTTGGTAACTATAAAGACGGCAAAGAAATTGCTTTCCCTAATTATTCACTCCTCAAAACATCAAACGCCACCTATTTAGTCGACTACGATGTCCTTCGCCCGTTTGCCAACGACGAAGTTGTCGCTCGCCTCGGATTTAATCCGCAAGAACTCATTGATGTCGAAGACAACGCTATTGCCGGCTACACTATCGGAAGCGTTATCACTGCTTCTTCCACCGCTCCCCAAGGTGTTATTTATCAAATCACCGATCTTAAAAACACCAACTATCTTTTGAAAGACAGTGTCTTCTATCCAATCATTGATAAAAGTATCATCACCGCCAACTACAAAAATCTCCCTATTGAAAAACACCTTGCCAAAGATCTCCGCGCCTATCCGGTGGCTGACCTCCCGCTTAGCTTCAACGACGGCACCTTGCTTCGCGATGTGAACGGTAACCAAATCTACGTTATTGATAAAGGTAAAAAACGCGCCATTGCCGACGACGATACGTTTATTGCGCTTGGTTACAAAAAAAGCAATATTCTCCCCGTCGCCCTCGTTACCCTCCTCAATATCCCAACTGGCGAGCCATTATTCTTGAACGCCAGTTTCCTCACCTCCAAAGAAAAGTTTTTGGGTGACAACACTGGACAAGTACCCGACCTCTATACCAAAAACAATCTTGGCTCATATTTAGTGGCCGAGTATCCAACTGGCCGGATTATCTCTGGTAAAAACATTGACGCGCGCTACAGCATCGCTTCACTCACCAAACTCTTGACCGGCTACGAAGCACTTCGCCAAGGTTTCTCCCTCACCGGCAAAACCACCTACATCTCGAGTAGCTTCGCCAGTGAAGGCACTGCTCTCAATTTCAAAGATGGTGATGTTATCATCAACAAAAACTTGTTCTACGCCATGTACACCATTTCCAACAACAGCGCCGCTCGTATGGTCGCTCTTGGCACTAAACTCGACGAAACGACATTTATCAACCGCATAAACACTCGTCTCGAGCAGTGGGGCGCCGACAACACCAGCATTGTCGACGTCACCGGGCTTGATGAGAACAACAAATCCTCGGCTCGCGACCTCCTCAAAATCTATACCAAAATCACCGACGATAAAGAAGTCAAAGCTGGTCTCGGACAGCCAAGTTTCTCCTTCCAAAAAGTTGACAAGAAGAAACGCTCCACGGTACAAAAGCTAGAGAATACCAACCTGATTATCAAAAACATCCCGCTCGCCAAGCGTAGCTACCAAATTCTAGCTACCAAAACCGGCTACACGGTGGAAGCCAAAGCAACCTTAGTAATGCATATCAAAGTTAAGAAAACCAAAAAAGAATACGTCATCGTCACCCTCTACAATCCTGACACCAAAAATCGTTTTCTTGAGCCCCACAAAATTGCTGAGTGGATTTCCACCACCAAGCTTAAATAACCTCTATCTTTAGACGCCTATGTCACTGGTCTTTGCTGCCATCGCCCCGCACACTCCGCTTCTGGTTCCGGCGATCGGCAAAACAAACTTAAAAAAATTAGACAAAACCAAGGCAGCGCTCGAACGCTTGGAAGAAGATCTCTACGCGAGCCATCCTGACATGATTATTGTCATCTCCCCACATGGGGCGATTATTCCCGACGCTTTCACCGTCAATTTTTGCGATGCGTATCATACCGACCTCAAAGAATTCGGCGACCTGGCTACCAAAAAAACCTTCAAAGGTGAAACCCATCTCCCCTACCGTATCCGCCAAGCAGCTCATGAAAAAAATCTCCGCACTATTTTGATTAGCCACCCCAATGTTGACCACGGTGTTAGTGTGCCTCTTCTATATCTCACTGCACACTCCCCAAATATTCCGATCATGCCGATTGGATTTTCCAACCTCGATGCCAAAACGCATTTAGATTTTGGGTACATCATCAAAGAACAAATAATGACCACTAATCGCCGTATTGCTGTCATTGCCTCGGGCGATCTCTCCCACGCTCTCACCACCGACGCCCCAGCTGGTTTTAATGCCAAAGGCCCAGAGTTTGATGCTAAAGTACAAGAATTACTTTCAAGCCATAACACCACCGGCCTCCTCCAGCTCGCTCCCGAGCTCGTTGGTGATGCTCAAGAATGTGGTTTCCGCACTTTCCTTATTCTCATGGGTATTTTGCGGGACGTTCACTACTCCTATGAATCCTACGCCTACGAAGGACCATTTGGCGTGGGACATCTCACCGCTAATTTTGTTTTGTAACGACTACGGGCTATGATCGCCCACATTATTATTGCTAAGCGAGGACCGCTTCGTTTGGCTATCTTAGATTATCTCGTTCCGCCGGAATTAGAGAGTAAGATAGCTGTCGGGCAACTCATCACCGCTCCCCTGCGCAACCAGGAAACATTTGGCGTTGTCCGCCGACTCAGTAGCGCTCCGGCCACCGAAGCTAAATTAAAGATGCTCAAAAGTATTGTTATCGAGCCGGCGCTTCTGTCCGAAGGACAACTCGCTTTTTTAGACGAAGTCAGTACTCTCTATCATGTCTCCCTTGGTTTTATTCTCAAAAATAATTTACTCCCGCTTCAAAAAAGAAAACTCAAAAAACTGGCTGACGAAAATATCGTTCTCCCACCGGTTCATAAACACACCGCTAAAAAACCTCGCGCCTATGTCTACCGAGATATTGCCGAGCGAAGAGACTATTTACAAAACACCATTGCCGAAGAAGGACAGACGCTGATTATCGTCCCCGAAGTTGGCGACATTGACCGAGTAAAAAACTATCTCACTCCCAAACAACAAGAACAAACTGTCACTGTCCAAGGCTCAATGGGTGATAAAGAAATATTTACTGCCTGGGTAGCAGTGTGGCGACAAACAGCCAAGATTATTATCGGCACCCGCACCGCTCTCTTTTTCCCGTGGCACAATCTCGCTACCATTATTGTCGACAACGAAGGTAGTGAAAGCCACAAAAGCTGGGATATGTCTCCCCGTCTACACTCTCGCGAGGCAGCACTCATGATGAGCAAATTTCATGGCACCACTGTACACCTGATTGGCCCAGCCTTGTCTGTCGAGACTCGCTATTTTGCCGAACACAAAATCTATGAGCTCGTAGCAAACACCAGCGAAGTCACCGAGCGTGAAGGTTTTGTGATTGCCATTATGAAAAACGAACGTCGAGGTGGCAATCTCAGTTTTTTATCCGAAGACACCCAAGCTGGCCTCAAACAACCAGGTACTGTCTTTTTATTTTGTCATCGCCGGGGTACGGTGAGCTGTGTTAGCTGTCGCGACTGTGGCACGGTGGTCGCCTGCCCAAAATGCGAACGACCGCTCACCTATCATGCCGTCGAAGGATTAATGCTTTGCCACACCGACAATCATCACGAACGAATGCAACCAAGTTGTAAACAATGTGGCGGGATGAACATCGCTCTCCTCGGTGCCGGCACCGATCGTATTCGTTCCGAAGTCAAAAAATTATTCCCAGACGATCCTCGCCCGATTATTGTCCTCGACCAAGACATGCTCACCGCGCCAAACGTCCCCGCCGGCGACTGTATTATTATCGGCACGCATTTGGCCTGGGGCTTTGTACCGTGGGAACGCGTCACGCTCATGACCTTTATTGATACCGACACTCCGCTGTTTATTCCCGAATACCGCCTAGCCGAGCGTGTCTTTCTTCAGCTCCACGACGCTCGCCGCCGTCTCCCCACCACCACCCCGCTCATTATCCAAACCGACCACCCCGACCACCCGGCGCTCCAGGGCCTCCACGACCCTGAGGCCTTCTATACGGCCGAAAAGACTGGCCGACGAATCTTTGGCTATCCACCGTATAAATACCTCTTAAAAGTCATTATAAACGGTTTAACAGGGCCGGTGGTTCAACATGATATTAAGCTCCTATACCCCCGTCTCAAAAAGTTGACTGAGGGGCTAGAAAATTGTAGTATATCCTCGCCTTTTACCTTATCCGGCAGCTCGGCTACTGGCACCGTGCCAACAGCCATACTTTTCAAATTATCCTATAAAAACTATAAAAAAAGTTGGCGTTTGATCGTCGAAAATCTCCCCGATTATTGGAAAGTCGATCCCAACCCGCTCACTATTAGCACCCTATGATCCACCCAATCGTTTTTGAACCAACCCCAATGTTGCACGCTCGCAGTGCCGACGTTGATCCGACAACTATCACTAGTCGCGAAATGCAAAAATTTATCAAAGACATGGTCGAGACCATGTATGTTAAAGACGGCGTTGGTTTGGCCGC
>CAYUBH010000025.1:0-2066 GCA_964442985.1 uncultured Gammaproteobacteria bacterium | reverse complement strand
AACGGATTTTTTGCTCGTATCATCCAACACGAATGCGACCACCTCGCCGGACACCTCTATATTGAAAACGCCACCGATTTACACCGAGTTGAACAAACGCTCTACTAACAATCTCCATGAAACATCTTGTTTTTTTCGGCACGCAATCATTTGGCACCGGCATTCTCGAAGCACTTCTCAAAAGTGGCGATTATAGTATTGATGCTGTCGTCACCCAACCCGATCGCCCGATTGGCCGAGAACAAGAAGTCGTCATGTCACCAGCCAAACAATTTGCCCTACACAACGGTCTCACCGTTCTTCAACCTGAGAATCTCAAAAACTTTGCGAACGACCACAAAGACTTAGCCAAGGCTGATGTTTTTGTCGTCTGCCAATATGGCCTCATTATCCCGCAAAGTGTTTTGGATATGCCTAAGTCTGACACGATTAATGTCCACACCTCGCTTCTCCCCAAATATCGAGGCGCATCACCAATTCAAACAGCACTCATGAACGGCGAAACCGAAACTGGTGTCACCATAATGCTCATGGACGCCAAGCTCGATCACGGACCGATTCTCTCCCAAGAAAAAACTACTATAGATAAGGACGACACCGCCGACACGTTGGGGCAAAAATTACTCATGACCGCCGGGCCACTTCTTGTCACCACCCTCCGTCAATGGCTCGATAAAAAAATTACCCCCACACCTCAAGACGACACGCTCGCTACCACGTGCAAACTCCTCTCCCGCGACGACGGTAAACTTAACTTTTCAAAAACAGCTGACGAACTCTATAATCTCTATCGCGGGACCACACCATGGCCAGGTATCTACACCACATGGAACGGTAAACGTCTCAAACTATTAAAAATCTCTCCAAGCGCCACGACGCTCCCGAGCGGTGAAGCTCAGATTGATGGCACACGATTGTTTATCGGGTGCGCCGAGGGGTCGCTCGAAGTACACGAGCTTCAGCTCGAAGGTAAAAAAGCACAAACCACGCCGATCTTTATCCAAGGGAACCGCGGGATACACGGCGCCCATCTCGACTCCTAGTATGTCGACCAAAAAAACGATCCTATCTTTTCTCGGAATCTATTTTTTGATCCGAGTTTTTTCTTTTTTCTTTTTCCCGGCTACTCCACTTCAGGAACAAAGTTTAATCAACAACCTGCTGTCGCTTGGTATTCTTAGTGTCACCGCCCTATTCCTTGTCCGCGGGCATATTGCTGGGTGGTATATCGTCCTTCTTGAGATCCTCCTGGGCGGAAGCGGTGCCTACCTAGCTGTTGAAGGTATTTCGCTTCGCAGTCTCCTCCTGATCGTATCCATGACTATTTTTGTCGGGCACAAACTACGCCGACACGAACTCCGCCGAACACTCCTCGAAAACCGATCGGTGAGCACACTTATCGCCACCCTCCTCGCAGTCGCTCTGGCTCAGGCCCTCCACGGCTATACCAATGGTCATGCTCTAAATTTTATCCTCGCCGATCTCATTCCTTACGGCTTTTTACTCTACTATTTTCCCCTACGTGAGCTTATCCACGACGAACAATTCAAAACTATTTCAAAAAATGCGATTATCACCGCTATTATCGGCAACGCTCTTCTCGTCGTACTCACCTTTGTCCTCTACTCGTTTAATTTATTTATTCTCCAAGACGTCTACTATCATTGGTATCGCGATGTGGCGAGCGGAAAAATCACCGCGCTCCCCTACCATTTTTATCGCTTGGTTTTAAACGAGCATCTACTTCTTGTTCCAGTACTGCTAGCTACAGTCGCCAAAGGCATTCACAAAAAATTCTCTTCCTCGGAGCTCACTTGTATCGCTCTCATGCTCCTCATCCTCGCCACCAATCTCACTCGCATTTATTTACTCGCGCTTGGTGTCGGTCTCTTCGCCTTATTCTCCCGCGCGCACCTGAAGCGTTGGGTGCTTATTAGTGCCGGCACGGTGGTATCGTTTGTCATGCTGTTTGTCTCACTCCATCTTTTCACCAGTCGCGGGGCAAGTCTTGGGCTCGAGCTCTTTGGTCTCCGCCTCCAAAGTATCGTCTCCCCAAGTATGGAAGA